>NZ_VUKI01000028.1:0-91470 GCF_008385775.1 Staphylococcus sp. GDX7P312P
TACTTTATGTGGTGCTTAGTTCTGTTTTATGAAAATTATAATATATTAGTTTCAGCGTTTAACTTGTCCGTGATTTATAATTCTTCAATATGTTGTGCATTTGATAAAAATTCAATCGTATTTTTACTTTCTTCTCTTCTATCTTTTCTACGCTGTACACGCTTAGGCGCACTTTCATAGAACCATTTTTCAACTTTTGATTCCGGATAAACATCTGGTACTTGGACTGGCTTACCATTATCATCTAATGCAACAAAAGTTAAGAAACTTAAGGCTGCTAAATGTCTTTCTTTATTTAATACATCCTCAATAATTATTTGAACACAAACTTCCATTGAACTTGTACCTGCATAACTAACCATCGCTTCATAAGAAGTAATATCACCTGTTTTAATTGGTCTTAAAAAATCTACAGAATCAGTTGATGCTGTAACTACTTGGGCATTAGCATGTTTCATTGCAGTAATGGCTGCAATTTCATCTATGTTAGCCATCAATGAACCACCAAACATTGTGTGGTGATGATTGGTGTCTTGAGGAAATACTTGTTTAGCTTTATAACTTTTTGATTCAGACATTGATTTACGAATACCTTGAGAATTTGACATGCGTTATACCCCTTTTATTTTAATTTCTATTTTTATTGAGCCCAATTGCCGTTTTTAAACACTAATTCTTTAGTGTCATCCTGTTTAATTCCATAAATCGTTAAATCTGCACTTCCTATCATGAAGTCAACATGGACATTTGAATCATTAAGACCACTGGCAATTTTTTCTTCAGTCGTCATTTCAGTACCACCTTCAACATTAAAGCCATATGCCGAACCAATGGCTAAATGACATGATGCATTTTCATCAAATAACGTGTTGTAGAAAATAGTATTACGATTTGAAATTGGAGAATCATCAGGTACTAAAGCGACTTCTCCTAGTCGCTTAGAACCCTCATCAGTATTGATCAAATCTCTAAGCACATCTTCGCCTTTATCTGCTTTGAAATCTACGATTTGTCCATCTTTAAACGTTAATGTAAAGCCATCAATGATTGTACCATTATAACTTAATGGTAATTTATTTGTTATATATCCATTAATGTTGTTACGATCAGGAGCTGTAAAAACTTCTTCAGTTGGTAAATTAGCTATAAAAGCTTGTTGATTGCCATTAACATAGCTCGTAGCATCTTCCCAAATATGTCCTTTAGGAAGTCCTACAACTAAGTCTGTTCCTTCGGATTGATAATGTAAGGCTTTATAATTTTTTTCTTGCATCAATTTAGCATGTACACTTAAGTTTTCTATATGTTTTTTCCAATTTTCAATAGGATCGTTCCCGTCAATTCTAACGATATCAAACACTTCATCAATAAACTTCTCTAATGCAATTTCTTCATCTAAATCTGGATAAACACGTCTAGCCCAATCTTTAGAAGGAAAAGCAGCAACAACCCATGGAAACTGATTCTTCTGACTTCCTTCCATATATCCTTTGAATGCTTGACTATAACTCATTTGATTAGCTTTGAGTTTTTCAGGGTCTATACCATTTAGCAAGTTTGGATCACCACTAAGTAAAGCTAAATTTGCAGCGCCACGATTAGCATAATCCATTCGTTCATCTACTTCATACGATTTAACTGCCTGATTTTCAAAGTAATCTACTGATTCATACTCAAATTTAAGTCTATTTAATTTAGAATCTGAATAATTTACTTTTACGTCTGATGCTCCAGCTTTATATGATTCTTCAACAATTAAACGTGTTAAATCGATGGCATCAACTGAAGATCTAATAAAAACAGGTTGTTTAGGTTGTACATTCATACCTATTTTAACTAATAATTCTGCATACTGTTGTAATTTCTCGTTATAACTTAATGAAGTCATATCATCATCCTCCCTAATCTTGACGTAAGTTTCCCAACTCATCAGCAATTGCTGTAACTTCGCTTGGTGAAAAAGAATCTTTAGACATAACAAAATTATGAATTTCTTCTATATCTTGCTGATTGGCATTTTTAAATTTATCTGGATTTAACAACCCTTGATTAACAATATTTAATTTTTTTCTAATATCTGCAATCATTGTTTCATTTTTATTTTGACTCACGTTATCACCTCTTTAATACAATATTCTATCAAAGTATGATAATTTAACAAACTTTTATCGGATATAGTATTATTATGTCTTTATAAAATTTTAAAATAACTATAAAATGGTTTATATAAGATTAATTAGGGGGAATAGAATATGGTAGATGTAGCATTTGTATGTCTAGGAAACATATGTCGCTCTCCTATGGCTGAAGCAATCATGCGTCAACGTTTGATTGATAGAAACATTTCAGACGTTAACGTTTACTCAAGAGGAACAGGTAAATGGAACCTTGGAGAACCTCCTCATGAAGGTACTCAAGATATTCTTAATCGCCATAATATACCTTTTGATGGTATGATTAGTGAGTTATTTGAATCAAGTGATGATTTTGATTATATTATTGCTATGGATCAGAGCAATGTTGATAATATCCAAAACATCAATCCTAATATAAAAGGAAAATTGTTCAAATTGCTCGAATTTAGTAACATGGAAGAGAGTGATGTGCCAGATCCTTATTACACTAATAATTTTGAAGGTGTATATGAAATGGTACAATCATCTTGTGACAATCTAATTGATTTCATCGTCAAAGATTCAAAATTTGAAAGAGGGGTAAATAAAATGGAAAACAAATTAATTCCTGGTATTTTAATTGGCGCTATTGTTGGTGGTGCTGCTACTTTAGCTGACAAATCAACACGTAACGCTCTAGTTCAATCTGTAAAAGATGTTAAAGAAGGTAATCGTTCACGTAAACCTTCTAAATTCAATTCTATTAAAGACGAAGTTTTATATTGGAAAGATACAATTGAAGAAATTCGTCGCAATAACCCAGAATTAGAAAAATCAATTAAAGATGCTAAAGATACTTTCGTTGAACGTAAGAATAACCGCATTGGTCAATAATTGATTGTTTATTTTAGCTAAATCTCTTTTTTATAACTTTAGTTAAAATAAAAACTAACTGAAAGTGAAAAGTAAAATATTATTTTTGTTTTTCACTCATAGTAAGGCGGGACAATGAAATCTTTATTATATAACAGGTTTCTGTCCCGCTTATTTTACTATTTAAATTAATGTATGTGGTTAAAGCAAAGGAGATTGTTATGTCAAAAGAAAATAAATCAAACTCGAAGTATCTTAACTCTATTAAAGACGAGCAAGAGAAGAATCAAGATAAAATTAATGTTGATCGTACATATGTAGAGCCTCAAGAATTTCAATCTAAAGAACCAAAAAAAGACAATCAAGTCTTTTTTGTTTCAAGATTAAACAAACCAGCTAAGTATACAAAAAAATCTAATTTTCTTTCTTATTTAATTTATCGAATAGGCAAAGATGACGCTTCAGGCTTAGCAGCACAAATGACCTATCATTTTGTATTAGCTATGTTCCCAATGTTAATTTTCTTATTAACATTGTTACCATTATTTAACTTAGACCAAAGCCAAATCACCGGTTTATTAAGTAATGCACCTGCTGACACATCGAGTCTTATTAAAGGTGTAATTAGCGATGTCACAAAAAATTCTAGTGGCGGTTTACTTTCTATCGGGTTAATCTTAGCAATTTGGTCAGCTTCAAATGGTATGACTGCAATTATGAATTCATTCAATGTAGCTTATGATGTTGAAGATAATAGAAATGGTATTCTTTTAAAGATACTAAGTGTTATTTTCACGATTGTGTTAGGTGTCGTATTTTTAGTTGCGATGGCATTACCTACTATGGGGTCAGTTATTGCTCATTTCTTATTCGGTCCTCTTGGATTAGATAGTCAAGTTAAATGGATCTTTAGTTTAATTAGAGTTGTATTACCATTAATTATTATTTTGATTCTATTTACAATTCTATACTCTGTAGCTCCAAACGTTAAAACTAAACTAAAATCAGTATTACCAGGAGCTATATTTACATCAGTTATCTGGTTACTTGGGTCTTTCGCATTTGGTTTCTATATTTCAAATTTTGGAAACTACTCTAAGACTTATGGCAGTATCGCAGGTATTATTATCTTATTAATTTGGTTATATTTAACAAGTTTTATCATTATTATTGGTGCTGAAATTAATGCAATCATCCATCAAAAACATGTTATTAAAGGACAAACTCCTGAAGAAGCAGCGCTCGACCATGATGATAATAACCAGAACCACTATAATGAAGATACTACTTATGAATATAAACATACAGCTACTGGCAAAGATGAAGACTATAAAGTCGATAAAGATCCAGAAGATAAACATGAAGAAGATGCTTCATTGACTGAGAAAATTAAAGATAAATTTACTAATAATGATGATGATAATAAAAAATAAGTGTTTAATTACTAATTAAATTAATAAAAGGTTGAGGCAACGGTTTATCGCCTCAACCTTTTTTATTGAATCAAATTATGTTGGAATGCATAAATTACGGCTTGTGTTCTATCTTGTACTTCTAATTTACTCAATATATTACTTACATGAGTTTTAACGGTTTTAATTGTAATATGAGAAGCACTCGCTATTTCTTGATTTGAATACCCTTTTGCAATTAATAATAAAATTTCCATTTCACGCTCAGTCAGCATTTCATATAATTCTGCACGTTTCTTCATTCTGTTACGCATCTTAACTAAAACTTCAGGTTCAAATACCGATTCTCCATTATAAGTTTTGCGTACTGCGTCGGCTATATCACTAGCACTAGTCGTTTTTAAAATATAGCTATCTACACCAGCATCTAATGCTCTATATACTTCTTTATCTTCAATAAAACTAGTTAACATTACAACTTTAATATGCGGCAAATCTTTTTTGATTTGAGTAGTTGCTTCAACGCCATCCATGTCATCCATTAATAAATCCATAAGAATTAAATCAGGTTTTAATTCATGAGCTTTTGCAATGGCATCTTTACCAGATTCCCCTTCTCCAACTATCTCAATGTCAGATTGTGTTGATAGATAACTTGATATCCCAATTCTAACCATTTCATGGTCATCAACGAACAAAACTTTAATCGTCATTATTATCATCCTCCCTATTTAACGGTGCTTTAACTTCTATTCTCGTTCCAGAATCCGGTAACGAAACAATATGGAATGTCGCACCAATTTCTAATGCACGTTCCCTCATATTTTTTAATCCATAACTTTGTTCTAATTTCTCGTCAACATTGAATCCTTTACCATTATCTTGAATTCGAAGTAATAGATAATCTTGTTGGTTAAATAATTCCACAGTAACTTTAGTTCCATTAGAATGTCTTAACGTATTTGATATAGCCTCTTGTGTAATTCTAAATAAATGATCTTCTATACCTTTAGGCACCTTAAAATCTTGAATATCGTGTATGACTTTCATAGGCACTTTCTTTTGCAAATCAATAACTAAATCTTTGATACCTTCACCTAGAGATTTATCTTTTAGTCCTAAAGGTCTTAAATGAAGTAACAATGCGCGCATTTCAAGTTGAGATTCCTGTACCATTTTCTCTAATACTGGTATTTGTTGATCAAGCGGTGCCTCTAATTTTGTTTCTTTTATTGCAGATAACATCATGCTTGCTGCAAAAAGTTGTTGACTTACAGAGTCGTGTAACTCACGAGCTAATCTCTGTCGTTCATCCTCAATGATTTTCTTAACTTTAACATCATTCATATTATAATTCTCATTAGTTAAGTTTTGCGTTTTCATTCGTAAACGGTGCAACTCTTGATTCAACGGAACTAATGTTTGATAAATATCTATGGTTTCGTTATAGAGCTCAATGTTTTGATCATTAATACCTACTGTTTCTCCTTCAATGGCATGCTCGATTTGCGACTTAATCCACTGATTTTGTTGATTAATTTTATATGCGAGAATTGAACCTACTATAATACAAAGTAAAATGATGACTAAATTTAAAAATAGAAAAACAGGTATCCCAAAAATTTGAGTATAAAACATACCTTGGAAATAGATAATATTAACAAATACTTTATCTATAAATAAGAACGCGGTTAACATGCTATAAACTAGTATAAGCATTGAACCGATAGCTCTTAAGTAGTGGTTCATCGATAAATCACCTCAACATCTCCTATGAATGTTGAAACATAAACATTGACATTATAATTCTCTTCTTTAGGCTTCTCTTCAACTTGTATATGATTATTTTCAACTTTATACGATTGGCCATTTAAATAAGCATTTCCATATAGAGCAGCCATGTGTAAATTAATATTATAATTCAATGGTACCACTAACTGAATTTTCCCTAAAATATGTCTTACTACTATCGTATTATTCTCTTTAATATTTGCAGCTTTTGTCATATCAATGTGTATATCACCAACACCATGTTGAATTTGTACATCTTCCCATTTATAAACATACACTGGTGTACGTTGCTCTCCAAACCACTTTTGTTTAATAAATTGAGGTGATGTAACTTCATCTTCTGAAGCAATCACTTTTAAAGGTTTAAACTTAAAAATGAGATATCTAATGATTACGATAACTAGAAAGACAAATAATATTATGATGGTATATTTATTCGACAATAAAGTAAATGCTATAAGCAATGCACCTATCCAAAACGCTAAGAGACCCCTTACTTTATGAAAGTAAAGGTAGCCTACATAAACTAATATACATCCTAAAAGTAATACAAATAGGTAGCCTATTTTCTCAAAAAAGATGTAATAAAAATTGGCAATAATCATTAATGCCGTAAATATGATTAATAACTCTGTCGATATATATTTTCGAGTCAATGTGTCGCCTCCTATTCCCTTCAATTAAGCTACTACACTCATTTGTTCAATTATGTCACATTGGCCTTGTGTTGTGATCTTTTCTTTAGAGCAACGATGAATATCCGCTTCAATTCTTGCACAATAGGCTTCAAATAGATCAAGCTGTCTTTTAAGACCTTCAATTTCATAATTATTAATTTCTTGTGCATGTTTAATATTATACGTATTAGTAATATCAATATATTTATTTTCTAATGTTGCAGTTAAACTGTCAATCAACTTATTCATTTGCGTTTTCTTTTCTTTTAAATATTCAATGTAATTTTCAATGCTCTTTAATTTTTGATCTAAACTGATCTTGTAATCATTAATGTTTCGTTTAATAACTACTTTAAGAAAGTGTTGTAAATATAAGTCCATATAATTCATAGAACCACCTCGTCCTTGATTAAGCTCAATTATAGTTTAAAGTGACTTAAACTCATATAGGCTCTAGGACCATCTTACTCTCATACTTTAGTACGATGTTAATTATTTCTATAGAATTTATATAAATTCATGTAAGTTATACCTCAAATTTTATTTTCAACTTAAACAGGTGTATGATTAATTATATTTATTTTTGAAAGAAGGTAACATCAATGATTAACACACATCGTCTTAATTGGCTTCCTTATGTACTTATTGTGATTTCACTTCACATTCTGGGTTTTGGCTTCCTCTATTTAGCAAATACTAATCATCTACTACTAGGTATGGGATTACTTGCATATACATTAGGACTTCGACACGCTTTTGATGCAGACCATATAGCTGCTATTGATAATACAGTGCGTAAATTAATCCAACAATAACGTAATCCAGTAGGTGTAGGTTTCTACTTCTCAATTGGGCATTCTACAGTAGTCTTTTTTATGGCTGTCTTTTTAGGCATTTCAATTAAATGGGCTAAAGATGCATTACCCCACTTTCAAGAAATTGGAGGAATTATTGGCACTCTCGTTTCAGGAACATTTTTAATTCTCATAGGTATATTAAATCTAATGATATTAATTTCTTTAATAACTTTATTTTTAAAGTTTCGCAAAGACAAAATTAATGATGAGAAGTTAAATGATTTATTAGATACACGCGGCTTTGTTTCTCGTATGGCCGGACCATACTTTAAATTCATTAGTCATAGTTGGCATGTCTTGCCACTAGGCTTTCTATTCGGTTTAGGATTTGATACTGCTAGTGAAATCTCATTGCTAGCTTTATCTTCAGGTGCGTCACAGCAAGCAATTTCATTCGTAGGTATATTATCTTTACCTATATTATTTGCTGCCGGAATGAGTTTGCTAGATACATTAGACGGTATACTGATGACTTCTGCTTATAATTGGGCATTCTTCAATCCTATTCGGAAAATTTATTACAATATTACAATTACTGCTATATCTGTTATCGCTGCGCTATTAATTGGCACTGTTGAATTACTACAAATACTAGTTGATAAGCTTCAATTAAAAGGTTCTTTTTGGGAATTTATTGAAAACATACAATTTGATAATATAGGTTATATTTTAGTGATTTTATTTATTATCAGTTGGCTCATTTCCACTTTAATTTGGAAATTTGGCAAAGTTGAACAACGATGGTCTTCATAGATTCATTTCTTTGACATTATTCGTAGAATAGTTAATACTTTAGTGACTTTCACAAAGGAGATTATGATATGAATAAAACTATTGCTCTAGTTACTGGTGCTTCATCAGGACTAGGATTTGAAACATCGCTCATGCTTGCTGAAAAAGGATTTCAAGTATATGCCACGATGCGTAATTTAGAAAAACAAATGAATTTAAAAAATGAAGCGACTAAAAGAAATGTAGACCTAACCATTTTAGAATTGGATGTAACCAAATTAGATAGTATTAAATCTGCTGTTGAATTCATTATACAAGAAGAAGGTCGTATAGACATTTTGATTAACAATGCTGGCGCCGGCTTTAATAAAACTACAGAACAAGCAACCGATGAGGAAATAAATTGGCAACTTAATTTAAATTTAATGGGTGTAATTCGAATGACCAAAGCTGTATTACCAATCATGAGATCACAAAGAGAAGGTCGTGTTATCAATATTTCGTCAGTTGGAGGCATAGTTGGACAACCTTTTAACGAAATATATTGTGCCGCTAAGTTTGGTGTTGAAGGTTATACAGAATCTTTAGCAAGTTATATTCAACCTGAATTCAATATTAAATTTACTATTATTGAACCCGGTGGCATACAATCTGAATTTATGCCCAACATTATGAACCACCTAACACAAACTGGTGGCATACAAGAAGATGAATATACGCACTTATACAATTCATATATCAGTGGTATTAAAGAAAATTATGGGCATGATGCTTCTCAGAGTTCACATGAAGTTGCGCAAGTCATTTTAAAAACTATTGAAATGAAAGAACCACCTATTAGAACGCGTACGTCTGGTTGGTCTGAAACTTTCACAAAAATTAAAACCAAACTAGACCCAGATGGCAAACAACAGCAGCAACAAGTCTATAAATTATTAGGTAAATAACTTTATAAAACTAACTAATATAAACTTAAAAAACCAGTAAATGAGCGTTGTCATCTCATTTACTGGTTAATTTATATATATCGAATTTTTAATTAAAAGTAATTAAATATGAAATTAATCAATTTTTGTAGTTAATAATGGTCCATCTTTAGTAACGATAACCGTATGTTCGATTTGAGCGACAAAACTCTTATCTCTAGTTTCGAAGGCCCATTCGTTTTTACCTTCTGTTACAAAAGTTGCTTTAGAAGAAATAAATGGCTCTACTGCAATTACAACCCCTTCTTTAAGTAAAGTTTTATCTTTAGGGTCATAATAGTTCATAACATGGTTAGGCGCCTCATGTAGTGATTGACCTACACCATGCCCAGTTAGATTTTTAATGACAGTTAAATCATTTTGACGTGCTGTTGCATGTACTGCTTTACCGATATTACTTAATTTAGTTCCTGGTTTAACTTTTGCCATTGCATTTTCAAATGCCATTAGTGCAACATCACATACTTTTTGTTTAAGTGGGTCACTTGCTTCGCCCACAACAAAAGAAATACCTGTATCAGCGTAATAACCATTTTTTAAGGCTGATACATCAATATTAACTAAATCTCCTTCACGAATGATTCGTTTGCCAGGAATACCATGCGCTACTTCTTCATTAACACTTATACATGTTTGTCCAGGGAAATTCTCATCATGAATAGGTGCTGAAATAGCACCATGTTCTTCAAATAAATCTTTAGCTATATTGTCTAATTCTTTAGTTGTAATACCTGGTTTAGTAGCTTCTTGCATAGTATCTCTAACCTTAGCACAAATGTAACCTATCTCTTTTAAGGCTTGTAATTCTTCTTCTGTTTTTACAATCATAATATCCCGTTCCTTTTTAAATTGTGATTACATCTTATTATACCAAAAAAATTTTGATATACTAAACATACAAAAAATGAAGCGCAAAATAATTTCTGTTTAAAAGATAAAATTATAATTGTTATTTTCGTACAACGAGAGGATTTATCATATGGATAAATGGTACAAGAAAATTATAGGAGCGAGAACAATCAAAACTGGTTTAGCAACCTTTTTAACATCGCTATTTTGTTTGATGCTTGATCTCACTCCAATCTTCGCTATATTAACTGCTATTGTAACTATCGAACCTACTGCAAAGGCATCATTAAAAAAAGGTTATAGAAGATTGCCCGCAACAGTAATTGGTGCATTATTTGCTGTACTTTTTACTTTTATTTTTGGTGACCAATCGGCTTTAACGTATACGTTCAGTGCACTTTTTACTATCTTAGTTTGCACTAAATTAAACTTACAAGTTGGTACTACCGTTGCGGTGTTAACATCGGTTGCCATGATACCTGGCATACACGACGCCTATTTATTCAACTTTTTTTCAAGATTATTAACTGCATTAATCGGTTTGGTTACAGCAGGATTGGTCAATTTTATAGTTCTGCCTCCTAAATATTATCAGCAAATTGAAGATAATTTAACGCAATCCGAATATAAAATGTATGAGTTGTTCTCTTCAAGATGTAACGAATTATTATTAGGAAAATTTGATTCTGATCATAGTAATGATCTTTTAAATAAGTTGATGGGTGTAATAAACAAGACTGAAACTTTAACCGGCTATCAAAAAGACGAATTACGTTATCATAAAAACAAAGAAGATGAATGGAAACGATTAAAAAATATTTCGAACCGTTCCTATATCGATAGATTACTGGCTACTCACCTATCAAATATTATATATTTACCTAAGCACATACATTTAGTTTTTACGCCTGAGGAAAAAATAGCTATTATTAAAATTAGTAATAGCGTCAATAATATTATCAAAAGCAATCATTTTGAGCCTCACCGTTCATCTGCATCAACACTTAAATCTTCTGTCAAACGCTTAGAAGAATTTGATCAGAATCAAATCAAAAGTCATGTCATTTATGAAATACTTCTAATCTATAAATTATTAGATAGTAGATATAATGACAAATAAAAAATGACGTACTGGAAAATTTCTATAGATCCGGTACGTCATTTTTAATTGTTTATTATATTTGTTATTTTTTTGATCTTTCTATAATAACTCGTTTAGCCGCTTCTTCTTCAGTGTTATCTAATTGTTTAGGTTCAAAAGGTATACCTTTACGTTCGCAGGCTTTTTCTAATAAATAATCAGTCAGTTCATGATTCTTTGGAAGGATAGGTCCATGTAAATATGTTCCTAATAAATTTTTATAGTGAATACCTTCTTGTTTATCATCATCATTATTACCGTAACCAACCGTAACGTGTCCTAACGTACCAAAATTATGATGTGTTCGACCACCATGATTCTCGAAGCCAACTATCGTTCCAAATGTGTCACTCTCGATTACTATATCACCCGTTAATCGTTCAGTTCGTGATTCAGTATAGAAATCTAAGATACCTAAACCTTCAAGTTCAGTTCCATCAGGCGTAATATATTTTGTTCCTAAAAATTGATAACCACCACAAATCGTTAATCCTGGCATACCATCCTCAATAGCATCTTTAAGTGTAGTCTTTATCTTACTTAATTCCTTAGTAGCAATACTTTGTTCTCTATCACTGCCACCGCCGATAAAGAAGATATCACAATTATCAAGCGTCACACCTTCAGTTTGGTTAACTTCTACTACATTTAATTGAATACCACGTTTCTTTGCTCTTTGTTTGAGCGCAATAATATTTCCTATATCACTATATAAATTTAATTTATCTGACATAAAATGATAAACGGTTAATTCATTCATATTTATTGCCCTCCTTTAAATGAACGATTAAGTTGTTCTAACATTGGAGATAAAGATGTGTAGTTAGGAATAGCTACCGTGAAACCTTCATAATTCATTGTCATTGCAGTTGCTTTATAAATATCTTTTTCAAGTATAATTGGAACATTTACTTCGGCTAATTTCAGACGTAATTGTAATTCTTCAGCTCGAGTCCCTGTAACAATGATCGTTTCAATATTTTGTTCGCTTAATTTCTCGAAATCGGCATCATAAATCCAAGAAGTATCACGACCATCAGCAGCATTATCATTTAGACTAATGACATATACTTTTTTACCTTCTAACTGTTCTCCTACTGATAAACTAGCATTCATACCTGCAGGATTCTTAGCTAAATTAATCATAGCTTCTTTATGATTAAGTTTGAAATATTGCATACGGCCATTATCTGAAGTATATGATTCGAAACCAATTCGAATAGACTCATCATTGAGCCCTAATTCTCTCAACACAGTATAGGCAGCTAATGCATTATAAGCGTTGAAGTCTCCGGCAATTTTCATGTTAAATGTTGTTTCATTTATATTTAATGCTAAGAACGGAGATACTGTGAATGATGAAACTTCATATTTAGGTAATTCACGTTTGAATCCACATGAACAATGGTAATGACCGATTTGATTATAATGAATGTAATCGTATGCTAATAATTTGCCACAATTTGGGCAATACTTACTCTCATTCATAGTACTTTGCTCAAACTCATGCGCGTGTGCTTTCATACCATAATAAACGATAGAGTCACTAGCTATTTTAAGTCGACTTACAAAAGGATCATCTGCATTGAGTAACAATTTAATTCCTTTATTACTAATTGACTTAGCTATATTATTTACCATTATATCTATTTCGCCAAAGCGATCCATTTGATCACGGAAGAAATTAGTAAATATCATCATTGATGGAGTGACTTCTTTTAAAACTCGAGGAATAGATCCTTCATCGATTTCAATAACCGCTACTTTAGTATTTTTAGTGCTCTGCATGATAAAGGCAGATGTGATACCTGCTGCCATATTAGCACCTTCATTATTATGTATAATTTCAATATGATTTGCTTTTAATGTATGTCCTATAAGATTAGATGTAGTCGTTTTACCATTAGTCCCACTAATAAAAACGATGTCATCTACTTGTGCAGCTAATTTTCTTAATATATTTTGATCCACTTTGCGGGCAACTTGTCCAGGTAAATCTGTACCTTTCTTCCCAGCAGCGATACTAGCCTTACGAGCCAATTTCGCTAAGTGCGTTGCAGTCCATTGTCTCATGTGCTTCCTCCTCATATAAATCACTTGAATAATTATAACACGTAAAGGGTATAACAAAAAACATTCTCAATTAAAAATAACAAGTTACATTCTAGATTATAATAATTATTATTTACTAATGAGAATAGATTTGTTATACTCTTAATGAACAAAGACAAAATCAATTACAAAATCTTAAATAGAGGTGACTTAATTATGCTAAGTAAAGACTTATTAGAAGCACTTAATGATCAAATGAACCATGAATATTTCGCAGCTCATGCTTATATGGCAATGGCAGCTTATTGCGATGATGCTTCATATGAAGGTTTCGCTAACTTCTATATCCAACAAGCTAAAGAAGAACGTTTCCACGGTAAAAAAATCTATGATTATATCAACGATCGTGGTGAACATGCTGAATTTAAATCAATACCAGCGCCTAAAACTGAATTTAAATCTATCCTTGAAACATTTAAAGATGGATTAGCACAGGAACAAGATGTTACTCGTCGTTTTTACAATTTATCTGAAATAGCTCAAAAAGATAAAGACTATGCTACGATTTCTTTCTTAAACTGGTTCTTAGATGAGCAAGTTGAAGAAGAATCAACATTTGAAACACATATTGATTATTTAAACCGTATTGGCGATGACTGCAATACTTTATATTTATATGAAAAAGAATTAGCAGCTCGTTCATTTGATGAAGAATAACTTTTATCTCATGGTTTAATTATGATTGAGACAAATGATTTTTAGTACTTGCCTAGTACATGTAAGTAACTAACATGCACAAAAAGGTATAATGCTAGTTATTCATAAGACTCATAAATATTACTGGAGTGGATAATGAATTCGAAATGAATTCATTTCCACTCTTTTTTATTTTAAGAATGCAACATTCTGGAAATATATTTATATTTTTAGCTAAAATAAAAGAATCAATACTTGAAAGGACAGTGTTCAGAATGGAAAATGCCTTTATTGCATTAGACTTCGAAACTGCAAACGGTAAACGTACAAGTATTTGCTCTGTAGGTATGGTCAAAGTAGTTAACAATGAGATTGTGGAATCTTTTTATACTTTAGTTAACCCTTTTGATTATTTCTCTCAGACAAATATTGAGGTTCACGGTATTACACCTGAAGACGTAAATGATGCTCCTAGTTTTGAATATGTATTCCCCTATATGATGCAATTTATTGATAATTTACCTGTTGTTGCTCATAATGCTGCTTTTGATATGAATGTACTACATCAAAGTTTAAAACAGTTAAATATAGAAACACCCTCCATGATTTACTTCTGTTCATATCAACTTGCTAAACGTACAATTGATGCATATCGTTACGGACTAAAACATTTAATGAAACATTATAAACTAGATTTTCACGGTCATCATGATGCACTCAACGATGCTAAAGCATGTGCAATGATTACGTTTAGATTATTAAAACACTATGACAATTTACAAAGTATGCTCCAAATTTATGGCAAAAATTTAAAAGATAAAGGTTAACCCACATGAATTGCAATTACTGGTTTAGTTTAATTGCTAATATCATCAAGAACCTTTATCTTTCTATAAAATCATAAATCGTCATATTCTCATATGTTGACTGTTCTAAATTGCCAACCGTTACACCGATTAACCTTATTGGAACATCAGGATCCTTCAAATCATTATATAAATCATAAGCTACATTATATATATCAATATCTCTACTTACTGCCTCTCTCAAACTTCTTTGTTTAGAAAATGTTTCATATTGATAAGTTTTTAATTTAACTGTTACGGTACTACCTGATTTTTGTAACTTGGATAAACGTTCTGCTGTCTTGCCAGATAGTTCCCATATTTTTTGTAAAATTTCTTCATCATCATTCACATCAGTTGAAAATGTTCGTTCAGTACCCACGGATTTACGTACTCTCGTTGCTTTTACTTCACTATGATCAATTCCTCGCGCTTTAAGATATAATCCACGACCTCTTTTTCCGAACCAACGTATTAATTCAAATTCAGTTTTATCATACAAATCTTTACCTGTATATATATCATGGTTATGCATGACTTTTTTCGATGCTTTACCCACACCTGGAAAGTCACCAATATCAAGATTCATTAAAATATCGTTTACATTATTATAATCGATAACCTTCATGCCATTAGGCTTATTCATACCACTTGCTAATTTTGCTAAAAATTTATTATAAGATACACCTGCCGAAGAAGTTAAACCAGTTTGTTCAAATATGTCGCGTCGAATAAACGTTGCGATTTTAGATGCAGACAAGTCAGGTCTAACAAGGTGAGTAATATCTAAATACGCTTCATCCAATGACATTGGTTCTACAATATCTGT
Organism: Staphylococcus sp. GDX7P312P; assembly: GCF_008385775.1. Lineage (NCBI taxonomy): Bacteria > Bacillati > Bacillota > Bacilli > Caryophanales > Staphylococcaceae > Staphylococcus > Staphylococcus sp. GDX7P312P. The sequence continues at coordinate 15,855 of NZ_VUKI01000028.1, forward strand.
ATAACTTTTAAATATAGACATAATCACGGCAGAGGCTTCTCTATAAGCGTCAAATCTTGCTCTTACATAATATCCATTAGGACATAATTTATGCGCTTGAGACATTGGCATTGCAGAATGAACCCCATATTTTCTAGCCTCGTAAGAAGCAGTAGAAACCACACCACGAGTACTTGCCTTACCACCTACAATTACAGGTTTACCTTTTAATTTAGGGTTATCTCGCATTTCTACTTGTGCAAAAAAGTAATCCATATCTATATGAATAATCCTTCTTTCGGCCATCGTCTCACCTCTTTTAAAATAAACTAAATAAAATAAGCCTCAATATAATTATAATGTGACTAGCAACAAAACTCATGAAATGTGCACATAAATAATTATATTGAGACTCACTATTTATTCAAATTCGTTATTAGCTTGTATAGGTCGTTGATGATACATAATTAAACCTTCATCTGATGGATGTACATATTCAAATTTATTAGTAAATGTAATACCTACTAAATATAAATCAATTAAGCAATATCCAAAATGTATACTTAACATAATAATAATTGAGGAGTATGCGTAAATACTGAAAATAAACATTAATACTCCTGTTAATATAAACATTGGAGCTAGCATTATTGTGCAAAATTGCCATTTATTAAAATATTTTTTGGAAATATGTACTAATAAAAAACCTTTTTTATATTTAAAATGAGGCTGTTCTCCTTTTGAACAGATAAAAAATGAAATTCTATGAATCAGTTCATGTAGTTCTAAAATAACTATAAAACCTAAAATACCATATAATAAGTTAGCTAAAAATGTTTGTTCATGAATGGTTGTAAACATAAATGCCCATTTATAAGTAAACACTATCATAAATAAAATCACTACTAATTGAGTTGCCATAAATTTAGGTAAGTTGATTCTATTTGGAGAAAAATCAATTTTCTGCACAATAATGACCTCCAATCTCTGTTAATTTTCAACCATAGTATACACAGTCGATGTTGAGAAAAAAAACTTTTTTATAAGATTTAATGCTCTGTAACCATTTCTTAATATTTGTATTAAAATTTCACGTTTAAGATTTTCTTTCAAATAATGCAACTGTCTCTACATGTGTTGTTTGAGGAAACATATCGACTGGTGTAATTTCTTGCAATTCATATTGTGAATCTAATATCTGAGCATCTCTTTGTTGCGTAGATGGATTACAAGAAATGTAGACAATACGCTTAGGATTTAGTTTGAGCAACGTTTGTAAGAAAGTTTCATCGCACCCTTTTCTCGGGGGATCTACCATAACAACATCTGGTTTGATACCTTGTTGTTTCCATTTTATAATGACTTCTTCTGCTTTTCCACAGACAAAAGTTGTATTTTCAAATCCATTTAAAGTCGCATTTTGTTGTGCATCTTTAATCGCTGACGGCACGATCTCAACACCATAAACATGTTTCGCTACTGGCGCCATATATAAACCTATCGTACCAATACCGCAATATGTATCAAGAACTGTTTCTTCACCTGTCGATTGCGCATACTCTATAGCTTTCTGATATAATTTTTCAGTTTGAGAAGAATTTATTTGATAGAATGATTGATCACTTATTTTAAATGTAGTATCACTAAGTTGATCAGCAATCTTATCTTTGCCATATAGCGTTACAGACTGTTCCCCCATAATAACATTGGAATGACTATTATTAATATTTTGTTTAATGCTAGTTATGTTAGGAAAAGTTTCTTTCAGTTTTTCAACTAAAATTGAAGCTTGCTGGAAATTTTTACCATTTGTTACAAAAACGACCATCATATCATCAGAATAATAGCCTGTGCGAATAACTAAATGTCTTAAAAGTCCTTTTTTTGTACTCTCATTATAAACACTAATATCGTAATCAATAATATATTGTTTGACGTGGTTCATAATATCTTGGTGTATATCATCTTGGATTAAGCAACTATCCATATCGATAATATCGTGACTTCTTTGTCGATAATATCCCATAATTGCTTTTCCTTCTCTATCTTTACCAATTGGCAACTGTGATTTATTTCTGTAATGCCAAGGATGATCCATACCGATAGTTTTGTTAATGATTGTATTGCTAAATTGTGCTTTTCTATGGAATAAGTTGGTAACTTGTGACTGCTTCATAGCCAATTGGGCATCATACGTCATGTGTTGCAATTGACAACCACCACACTTCCAATAGTATTTACATGGCGGTTCCACGCGTTGCTCACTTGATTTAATAACTTGAAGAAGTTTACCAATAGCAAAATTTTTCTTCACTTTTATAATTTTATATTTAATCATTTCACCAATTAACGCATTTGGCACAAATATCGGATAACGGTCGATTTTAATGACTCCATGCCCTTCATGTGTTAAATCAACAACGTTACCTTGTTTTATTTCATTTTTATTTATGGTTTCCATTATTTCACCCCACATAAAAAGAGGTTAGAGTAGTTTAATCTTGGTTTTGTTTTCATACCTAAGACATCAAAACTATTGCTCAACCTCTTCAACTGTATAATTTATTCTGATATTTCATTGTTTTTTATAATTTCTTCATTCGATGGCTTCTCTTCAATAATGCCATCTTCAACTTGTTGATCTTCAGTTAATTCCTCATTGTATATATCTTTTGGCGTACATACTTCGATATGTCTTTTTAAATTCAAGAAATTAGCTGGTAATTTACCACCATATTCACCATCTACATTCAGTTGCATTTCAGTAAAGGATGAGATATTAATTGATTTAGCTTTCTCATAAATAACTTTTGGATGTTTAATGTGTTCTCCACGAGATGCTAAGGTCATGATGTGCCCTAGTTCAGCAAGGTTAGCCTTTTCTACAATAATTAATGTGAAATGCCCGTCGTCTAACTTAGCATCTGGAACCAATTTCTCAAATCCTGCCATTGAGTTTGTCAGTCCCAATAAGAATAATAATGCCTCTCCTTGAAAAACTTGATTATCATATTCTATACGCAAATCTACAGCTTTCATCTGAGGTAACATTTCAAATCCTTTAATGTAATACGCAAAGGGACCTACAATTGATTTTAATCGACTTGGCGTCTCATAAGAAACTTGAGTTAATTGACCACCAGCTGCTAAATTGATGAAATAACGATTATTCATTTTTCCTATATCCACTTTAGTCGTGTGATCATCAATAATAACATCAACAGCACCCATAATATCACTTGGTAAATGTAAGGCTCTACCAAAATCATTCACTGTCCCCATAGGGATTATACCTAATTTAGGGCGATTGGGTTGTTCAGCTATGCCATTAACAACTTCATTAAGTGTGCCATCTCCACCAGCTGCTATAATAATATCATAATCTCTTTTAAGTGCACGTTCAGCTTCAAGCGTTGCATCGCCTTCACGCTCAGTTGCATAAGCACTTGTCTCATAACCGGCACGTTCTAATTTAATTAAAACATCTGGTAAAGTTCTTTTAAAAAGTTCCTTTCCAGAAGTTGGATTATAAATGATTCTTGCACGTTTTCTCATAAATTATCCCTCATCTTTTTATACATATTCTTATATTAAATGATTTATAGGAGAGTTGGAAGTATTTAAATCAATAATCTTTAAAATACATTTATTACACTATTTACAATTAAATAATCATAGCAGTTATAACATTAAAATTAATTGAACTAAAAACACCAAACACCAAAATTAAAAGGTTTGTTCCCTAACCATGATAGGAAACAAACCTTAAATGATGCTTTAATTCATTATGTTTAAATCTTTAATTAACGTTTATCTAATTCTTGTTTTAATATTTGGTTTACTTTTTGAGGATTAGCTTGGCCTTTAGATGCTTTCATAATTTGACCAACTAAGAAGCCCATTGCTTTCCCTTTACCATTTTTATAATCTTCAACAGATTGAGGATTATTATCTAAAGCTTCAGTGACGAATTTAGTTAAAGTAGCTTCATCAGAAATTTGAACTAAACCTTTATCTTCCATAATTTGTTTAGCATCGCCACCATTTTCAGCTAATTCTGGGAAAACTTTTTTAGCAATTTTACTACTCATCGTACCATCTTCAATAAGTTTAATCATACCAGCAAGGTTTTCTGGTGTTAATTTAGTATCTTGTAACTCAACTTGGTTTTTATTTAAATATTCATTAACGCCACCCATTAACCAGTTTGAAGTTAACTTAACGTCTGCACCTTTTTCAATAGCACCTTCAAAGAAATCAGACATTTCTTTTGTAAGTGTTAATACGTGCGCATCGTATTCAGGTAAACCTAAATCATTTACATATTTAGCTTTACGCTCATCTGGTAATTCAGGGATTGTTTGACGTACACGCTCTTTCCATTCTTCATCTACGTATAAAGGTACAATGTCAGGTTCAGGGAAGTAACGATAGTCATCTGAGCCTTCTTTAACACGCATAAGAATTGTTTTACCAGTTGATTCATCAAAGCGACGTGTCTCTTGTCCAATTGTACCACCGTTTAATAATTCTTCTTCTTGGCGTTTTTCTTCGTACTCTAAACCTTTTCTAACATAGTTAAATGAATTTAGGTTTTTCAATTCAGTTTTTGTACCAAATTCTTCTTGCCCATAAGGACGTAATGAAATGTTGGCATCACAACGTAATGAGCCTTCTTCCATTTTACAGTCTGATACACCTGTATATTGAATAATTGAACGTAATTTTTCTAAGTAAGCATAAGCTTCTTTAGGAGATCTAATATCTGGTTCAGATACAATTTCAATTAATGGTGTACCTTGACGGTTTAAGTCTACTAAAGAGTATCCATCTTTATGTGTTGATTTACCAGCATCTTCTTCCATGTGAAGACGTGTAATTCCGATACGTTTTGTTTCACCATCTACTTCAATATCAATATAACCATTTTCCCCAATTGGTTGATCAAATTGAGAAATTTGATAAGCTTTAGGATTATCTGGATAGAAATAGTTTTTACGGTCAAATTTAGAATTTGTAGCGATATCCATATTTAAAGCCATTGATGCACGCATAGCCCAGTCTACAGCACGTCTATTAACAACCGGTAATACACCAGGATATGCTAAATCAATAACATTTGTATTTGAGTTAGGTTCAGCTCCAAAATGTGCTGGTGATGGAGAGAACATTTTTGAGTCTGTTTTTAGCTCAACGTGAACTTCAAGTCCGATAACTGTTTCAAAATGCATTATTTCCACTCCTTATAATTTTTCATATGCGTCATGTAAATTGAATTGTGTTTCATATTGATATGCCACACGATATAACGTCTTTTCATCAAAAGGTTTACCGATAAATTGTAAGCCAATTGGTCTACCGTTTGATTGCCCACAAGGAACAGAAATACCTGGTAAACCAGCTAAGTTAACAGGTGTAGTTAATAAGTCATTAGCATACATAGTTAAAGGATCATCGATTTCATCACCTAAGTTAAACGCAGTAGTTGGTGCAGTTGGACCTACAACAACATCATAGTTTTCAAAAACTTTATCAAAGTCATTTTTGATTAATGTTCTAACTTTTTGTGATTTTTTATAGTAAGCATCATAATAACCAGAACTTAATGCAAATGTACCTAGGAAGATACGACGCTTAACTTCAGCACCAAATCCTTCTGATCTAGACATTTTATATAATTCTTCTAATGATTGCGCTTCTTTTGAATGGTAGCCATAGCGAATACCATCAAAGCGAGCTAAGTTCGCTGATGCTTCTGATGACGCGATAACATAATATGATGGAATACCATATTTCGTATTTGGAAGTGATACTTCATCAACTTCTGCACCTAGAGATTTAAGTGTTTCAACTGCATTCTTAACAGCTTCTTTAACATCTTCATTGATACCTTCACCTAAATATTCTTTTGGTAAAGCAACTTTTAAGCCTTTAATGTCTTTACCAATTTCTGAAGTAAAGTCAACATCTTCAACTGGTGCACTTGTAGAATCATTTCTATCAACGCCTGAAATTGTCTCTAGAACGATAGCGTTATCTTTAACATTTCTAGTGATTGGACCAATTTGGTCTAATGAAGATGCAAAAGCAACTAAACCGAAACGTGATACACGTCCGTAAGTTGGTTTCATACCCACTACACCACAATATGCTGCTGGTTGTCGAATTGAACCACCAGTATCTGAACCTAGACTGAATGGTACTAAACCTGCAGCAACTGCTGCTGCTGAGCCACCTGACGAACCACCTGGTACAGCTGTATGATCAAATGGGTTAACAGTTTGTTTGAAATATGATGTTTCAGTAGAACCACCCATAGCAAATTCATCCATGTTTAGTTTACCGATTAGAATCGCATTTTCATCATGTAGTTTGTTCATTACAGTAGATTCATAGATTGGAACAAAACCTTCTAACATCTTACTAGCACATGTTGTTTCCACATCTTTAGTAATGATGTTGTCCTTGATTCCCATAGGAATACCAAACAATTTACCTTCCATTTGACCTTTTGCTTGTAATTCATCTAATTCTTTTGCTTTTTTAATAGCATTATCTTTATCTAGTGCTAAAAATGATTTAATAGTAGGATCCGTTTCTTCAATTGCATCATAGATGTCTTTGACAACTTCTGAAGGCTTAATCTCATTGTTTTTAATCATTTCTGATAATTTTTCAACTGATTCATAACGAATACTCATCTTAAGCTTCCTCCTCATTCATGATAGCTGGTACTTTAAATTGACCATTTTCTGTCTCTTTAGCATTTTTTAATGCAAGTTCTTGAGGAATGCCCTCGATTGCTTCATCATCACGTAACACATTCTGTAAATCTAATACATGATAAGTTGGTTCAATACCTTCTGTATCTGCTGTGTCATTTTGTTTAGCAAAATCTAAGATACTTTCAAGTGTATTAGCCATTTCTTCAGTTTCTTCTTCAGAAATTTGAAGTCTTGCTAAATGTGCTATATGTTCAACCTCTTCACGTGTAACTTTAGTCATTTATTAAAAGCCTCCTTATTACTCATTCATCATAAAATTGTATCAAATTTTCACTTAAAAATCTAAATATTTATTGAGACAACATAACTTCATGACATTATTGATGATTAATTCATAGGTAAGTAATTAATAAATGCTTTATAAATAATGTAACTCAATTATTAATTTAACGAAAATACTGACCTAAATCATATATCAAAAATATTTATAATCTTTAATATGCATATTACGTATAATAAAATCAATAAAATTTTTTACATTTTGAAAACGCTTACTATTGTGCTTTGAAAGTGTTTTTTATTTCAAAAATTAAAATTTATACTTCTCTAAACCATTCACTACATTGTATAATATTACATGTAACTAAATTATTTAAAAAAGTTACATACTCATGTAATTGAAATTTACCAAAGTTTATAAGTCATCTAAGTCTTTACATCATATAAAAAAAGGGGGTATTTTTTTATGCTTATTTTAGGAGCAAGCTTGCCTAGTCAAGTTAATACCAATTGGCAAACATACATAATGATTGCGATTTATTTTATTATTTTACTTATCATTGGATATTATGGCTACAAACAAGCTACAGGTAATTTAAGTGAATATATGCTTGGTGGACGTAGTATCGGACCATATATCACAGCTTTATCTGCAGGTGCATCAGATATGAGTGGCTGGATGATAATGGGTCTACCAGGTTCAGTCTATAGTACTGGTTTATCAGCAATATGGATAACAATTGGTCTCACATTAGGTGCATATGTTAACTATTTAGTCGTTGCACCAAGGTTGAGAGTTTATACTGAAGTGGCAGGTGATGCAATCACCCTTCCTGATTTCTTCAAAAATCGACTTAATGATAAAGAAAATATTATTAAAATCATTTCTGGTTTAATAATAGTTATATTCTTTACTCTATATACGCACTCTGGGTTTGTATCAGGTGGTAAACTATTTGAAAGTGCCTTTGGACTAAATTATCATTTTGGATTAGTTTTAGTTGCAGTTATCGTTATCGCTTATACTTTCTTCGGAGGATATTTAGCTGTATCTATAACTGATTTCTTCCAAGGTGTAATCATGTTAATTGCAATGGTTATGGTCCCTATTGTTGCAATGTTACAACTTAATGGATGGGATACGTTTTCTCGAGTTGCTGAAATGAAGCCAACAAATATGGATTTATTTAGAGGGACAACTTTCCTGGGCATTGTTTCATTATTTGCATGGGGTCTAGGTTATTTTGGACAACCTCATATCATCGTTAGATTTATGTCTATAAAGTCACATAAAATGCTACCTAAAGCTCGCCGTTTAGGTATAAGTTGGATGACTGTAGGTTTACTTGGTGCTGTAGGCGTAGGATTAACTGGTATCGCATTTATTCCAGATAATCATATTAAGATGGATGATCCTGAGACACTATTCATCATTATGAGTCAAATTCTATTTCATCCTTTAGTAGGCGGGTTCTTATTGGCTGCCATTCTTGCAGCTATCATGAGCACAATCTCATCACAACTATTAGTAACATCAAGTTCTTTAACTGAAGACTTTTATAAATTAATACGTGGTGAAGAGCGTGCGAAAACACATCAAAAAGAATTCGTGTTAGTTGGTAGATTGTCGGTATTAGTTGTGGCAATTGTAGCAATTGCGATTGCTTGGTCTCCTAATGATACAATTCTTAACTTAGTTGGTAACGCATGGGCCGGCTTTGGAGCTTCTTTCAGTCCATTAGTATTATTCTCACTTTATTGGAAAAAGCTAACACGAGCTGGTGCTATCAGCGGTATGGTAGCAGGTGCCCTTGTGGTAATTATATGGATTGCTTGGATTAAACCTTTAGCGAGTATAAATGAAATTTTCGGAATGTATGAAATTATTCCAGGATTCATCGTTAGTGTCATCGTTACATATGTAGTGAGTTTATTGACTCAACATCCAGGTGACTTTGTTGAAAGAGATATTGAAAAAGTTAAATCTATTATTCGTGAAAAATAATAATATTAAACAAAAACTACGGATAACCCAACTTGTAGGCGTTATCCGTAGTTTTTATGTTAATTATTATAAATATGAACTTGAGGCTCTTTATCTTCTTTAGATTTACTAATTAAAGCTCTTGGTGTATTACCGTCTTTAATTCGAATTTCATAGCTATCGATATTGTCAAAATATTTTCTAGCTTGTTCTGTAACATATTGGGTAATACCAATCGTTTCGGCTTGACTATAATAATCAATAGGTAAATCTATAGTTAATTGTGTTGGTTTTTTACCGTCAAATTTAACTTTACCTACTGCTTGAGTGAAGTTAGTAAAGTAAGATTGTAGGTTGTCGTTGAATTGTTTAAAATTATTATTCAAATTTTCATTGTATTTTTTTGCTGTTGAAGATGGTAATAATGCTGAAACTTGATCAATTTTTTTCCATTTATTAATTTTAGTTTGATCATCATCAACTGTAGTATTAGCAATAAATTCTCCAGGTGTAATTGAATTTTGATCGGATTGTTTATAAATCGCAAAATGAATAGGAATATCTTTTAAATCATCATTGGCTCTTAATCTTGTTAAGATTTCTGAAGCCATTTGTTTACCTTGTTTTTCAATTTCCTTATCATCAAGTTCTTTGCTATAAGTCTCTCCATCTTTCTCTTTTTGATAATAATATACACTATTCATGGCTAAGCCAATTGTCATACCTTTAATATTTTTTCCTTTTGTATCCCCACTATCGTAAAAATCTTGTTCAAGAATATTAGATAAATAAGCTGGAGATTGTTCTGCGATTTTTTCTGGATCGTCCTCACCTTTGTGTGATGGATTTAATCCTAAATTTTCACTCGCTTTATTGGATTCTTTCTCTTTTTCACTCATTTTATCTATTTCTTTTTTAGAGTATTTGGGATTTAAATAACTATTAAGAGTATCTTTATCTAGATATTGGCCGTCTTGATAAAGGTAATCATCAGTTGGAAATACATCTTTACTTAGCGTCAATAAACCACTTTCGAAATCGTCACCATTGTAACTATTTGCCATATTATCTTGTAATACACCACGGGCCTTACTTTCTTTGAATGGCAAAATCGTGCGGTAATTATCACCTTGTACGTTTTTATCTGTTGCTATTGTTTTCACACTATTTGAGTAAGTTTTAGTTTCTTGTTTATTCACAGATTGGTTATTTTTATTATCATTGTTATTGCCACATGCTGTTAACAACACAATCGACGTTATAATTAAGAATAGGGTCCGCTTCATTGCCGTTCTCCTCTAACTTGATATTTCATTTTGTTTAGCCACGAATTGCTCTTCTGTCCAAATTTCAGTACCAAACTTTTCTGCCTTAGTTAATTTAGAACCTGCATCTTCACCAGCAATTACTAAATCTGTTTTTTTAGTTACACTACTTGTAACTTTTGCGCCTTGTAATTCTAACCAGGCAGTTGCTTCTTTTCGTGTCAATTGTTGTAATTTACCTGTTAAAACAATTGTTTTATCTTTAAAATCAGGGTGCCCTTCTATATCAGAAGTTTTAATTCCATTATAAACCATATTGACATTTTTATATTTTAATTTTTCAATTAATGCTTTAATATCTTCATTTTCTAGATATGTCACAACAGATTGAGCTAACTTATCTCCAATATCATGAATACTAATAAGTTCTTCTTCTGTTACTTCAAGTAGTCTATCCATTGTTTCGTATTTTTCAGCTAGAACTTGACTTGCTTTAACTCCTAGATGACGTATTCCTAAACCAAATAATAGATGCTCTAGAGAATTGGCTTTAGCATCTTCAATCGCTTTTAGTAGATTTTCAACTTTCTTAGAACCCATACGCTCTAAAGGTAATAAATCGTCTTCAGTTAGGTAGAAGATGTCTGCCACATCTTTAATCACATTGTGATGATAGAGTTGTTGTATAATTTTAGTTCCTAAGCCATCAATATTCATGGCTTGACGTGATACAAAGTGAATCAGTCCCTCTACAAGTTGAGCCTGACACTTTGGATTTATACAACGTAATGCAACCTCCCCTTCAATTATTACCAACTCATGGTCACAACTCGGACAATGTGTTGGCATTGAATATGGTAATGTACCTTCAGGTCGGCGTTCCGTAATACTTTTCACTACTTCTGGTATTATATCGCCAGCTTTTTTAACTACTACACTATCCCCAATTCTGATATCTCTCTCATGTATTAAATCTTCATTATGTAAAGATGCTCTAGATACAGTTGTCCCAGCAACTCTTACAGGATCAAGAATCGCAGTTGGTGTTACAACACCTGTTCTACCAATACTTAACTCAATATCTTGTAATGTTGTTACCACTTCTTCGGCAGGAAACTTATATGCAATCGCCCATCTTGGAGATTTCTGAGTGTATCCCATTTCATCTTGTTGTTCAATGTCATTCACTTTTATAACGATGCCATCAATATCATAGGATAATTGTTCACGCTGTTTTGTCCATTTCTCAATATATTCTAATACACCTTCAATATCACCCACGCGCATACGTTCATGATTTGTCTTAAATCCTAAACGATCTAATTCATCCAACGCACCACTCTGAGTAGTTGCATCAAAATCTGTGAAATCATTAACACTATATAAGAATACACTTAATTTACGTTTAGCTGCCAATTTGGGATCAAGTTGCCTTAACGATCCCGCTGCTGCGTTTCGTGGATTAGCGAATGGTTGTTCTTCATTCTTTTCTTTTTCTTCATTTAGTCTTATAAAAGAACTACGAGGCATGTAAGCTTCGCCACGCACTTCAAAACTTAATGGTTCATTAATCTTTAATGGAATAGCATGAATGGTGCGTAAATTTTCAGTGATATCTTCACCTGTAGTACCATCCCCTCGAGTTAAACCTTGAACGAAGCGACCTTCTACATATTTAAGGGACACAGCTAATCCATCAATTTTCAATTCACACATATATTCAACACTACCGACTTGTTCACGAATACGTTGATCAAAACGACGTAATTCTTGTTCATTGAAAGCATTACCTAAACTTAACATTGGTGTATCATGATTGACTTTTTCGAAAGAAGATTGCACCTCTCCTCCTACACGTACAGTAGGAGAATCAGGTGACTTAAATTCAGGATGTGCCTCTTCTATATCTATTAATTCTCTTAATAATTTATCGTATTCACTATCTGGCACTGAAGGATTATCTTGCACATAATATTCATAACCATATTGATTTAATAAATCATGTAATTCATTCACACGACTTTGGATATTGTCCATAAATTAATCCTCCTTTTTCTCGATTGGAGCAAATTGAGCTAACAGGCGCTTTGGTCCTTCTGATTTAAATATAATATCTAATTCAACTGAGCCATTTTTCTCATTAACGTTACTTACCATGCCTTCACCCCATGATTTATGCGTAACTTTATCTCCTATTTTCCAATCAGAAGCAGAGACTTGTTTTTTAGAAGACGTTGTACGTTTGCTAAATCCACGCTTAGGTTGTTTGGATGATGTTTTTGGGGTAATCGTTTGACGCTGTTGCTTAGATGGTGTCTCTAATAGATCTTCCGGGATTTCACGTAAAAATCTTGAAGGCATATTAGATTGTGAGCGTCCATATAACATTCTAGACGTCGCGTGCGTAATATATAGAACTTCTTCAGCTCTTGTTATTGCTACATAACAAATCCGACGTTCTTCTTCCATTTCGTGGTCATCATCACTCTTAATTGCACGAATATGTGGAAATAGTGATTCTTCCATTCCCATGAGGAACACTATTGGAAATTCTAAACCTTTCGCCGAGTGCATTGTCATAAGGGTTACGCCACTTTCAATTTGAGCTTCATCAATGTCTGCTACTAGTGATAAATCCGTTAAAAAGTTAATCAAGGATTGTTCTTCTAATGGTGTATTCTCTTCATAATCTTTAGGCACAGACATAAATTCATCTATATTTTCAAGTCTACTACGAGATTCCAGTGTTTGTTCACGTTCAAGCATATCTCTATACCCAGATTTATCTAAAATTTCAACAACAATTTCACTTACTTCTAAAAATTCCTGTTCTTTAATTAAGTTTTGAATTAGTTCATAAAATTTAATGCACTCTTGAGTTACTTTTTTTGAAAGACCAATAAAATCTACTTCTGCCAATGCATCAAACATACTTATATTGTTATCATTCGCATAGCGTTGAATTTTCTCAACTGATGAAGGTCCTATACCTCGTTTTGGAACATTGATAATGCGTTGTAAACTAATTTCATCATTACTATTAGCTACTACTCTCAAATAACTTAATAAGTCTTTAATTTCTTTTCTGTCATAGAATTTTTGGCCACCAACCATCGTATAAGGAAGATTGGATTTCATAAATGTTTCTTCTAAAACACGTGACTGTGCATTGGTTCTATAAAGTATTGCCATATCACTATAATCTTTTCCAGCTTTACGGTGTTTCATTATTTCTCTAACCACATACTCAGCTTCATCACGCTCAGTCATAGCTTCATAATATTTAATTTTTTCGCCACCTGTATTTGCAGTCCACAGGCCTTTAGGCTTTCTTTCAGAGTTATGTTTAATGACTTCATTTGCAGCAGTTAGGATGGTCTTTGTAGAACGATAATTTTGTTCTAAAAATATCGTTTTAGCATCAGGGTAATCTTCTTCAAAAGATAGGATATTTTGAATATCTGCACCCCTCCAACCATAAATTGACTGATCTGAGTCACCAACTACACAAAGATTTTTAAATTTACTAGCTAACAACTTTACTAATGTATATTGTGCTTTATTTGTATCTTGATATTCGTCTACGTGAATATATTGGAATTTGTTTTGATAATATTCAAGTGCATCTGGAATGCGTTCGAACAACTGAATTGTTTTCATAATTAAATCGTCAAAATCAAGTGCTTCATTTCGAGTCAATTGACGTTGGTATCCACTATAAACAGTAGCTACCATTTGCGAATGGAAGTCATTAGCCTCATTAATTGCATCTTCTGGTGTTTTAAGTTCATTTTTTAAGTTGCTAATCGCCCCAATAAACATTCTTGGTTCAAAGCGTTTACTGTCAATATTTTCATTTTTTAGAACGTCTTTTATGACAGATTTTTGGTCAGTAGGGTCAATAATAGTAAAATTTCGTTCAATGCCTATTCTATCTGCATCACGTCTTAATATTCTTACGCACATAGAGTGGAATGTAGACATCCAAATCACTTGTGCTTCTTCCCCTACTAATTGTTCAACACGTTCTTTCATTTCTTTAGCTGCTTTATTTGTAAAAGTAATTGCTAATATATTGTAAGGAGAAACGTCTTTTTCATCTAATAAATAGGCGATACGATGTGTTAATACTCTCGTTTTACCTGAACCAGCGCCGGCCATAATTAGTAATGGACCTTCTGTAGTTCTTACCGCTTCACTTTGCTCTTTATTCATATTATTAACTAATGAATTCATTTATTAGACTCCTTTTTTATTTTTACTGTTTTAATAGCCTTTTTAATATCGTCATAAATAATATTACCTACTACAATAGTGTCAGCATATTGTGCCATCTCTCTGGCTTGTTCTATAGATGTAATGCCACCGCCATAAAACAATTGTGTATTCGTTAATAATCTGGATGCGGCTTCCACTTTTTCAACATCGCCATACTGACCACTATATTCTAAGTACATCAACGGTAGTTTGTACATCTCATTAACCATTTGCGCATATGCCTCTACATCTTCAATATCTATATTAGTATTTGATTGCGTTAATTGTGCTACTTTACTATCAGGATTTAAAACTAAATATCCTTCTAACACGACTTCATCAAAATTAACCATGAATCCGAATTGCTTTAGAGCTTTATGCATCATTCCATTATGATATGTAGTATCCTGACTATTTAGAACTGTTGGTACAAAATAAAAATCGAAACCAGGAATAATACTCTCAATATTAGATATTTCGAGGACTAATGGTAATGGATATCTTCTTACTCTACTCATCAAATGAATGACATTATCTTCGGTAACATTATCTGTGCCACCAATCATGATAGCATCAGTATCTGACATACATAGTGCATCTAAATCATTATCACTTATTTCTTTGGCGGGATCTAATTTAAACACATGTTGCCACGCTTTAATGTCATACATAATCCTTTAACTCCTTTTTTTAACATACACTAAATTATATCATTTTTAGTGTACCAATTCTAAACAGAATCATTAGAATCTATACTGTCTATTAAAGAACGAAAGACCTAATATCTAATAAGTTTATTTGTTAAAAATTAAGTAAATTAAAAGTTGTTTACTTACTATTAGCCTGTATAAATTCAATATAAAACAGAACGCTCCCATCAAAATATCCAAATTATTGTCAATTTTGAAGGGAGCATTTCAATTTATAAATATATGTTAAACGTAATATTATTTTTTTGTTTCTATATTTAATCGTTCTAATATCATTGTATATGCGTCATTACCCCATTGTAATGATCGTTTTACTCTCGATATTGTTGCTGTAGAAGCACCAGATTCTTTTTCGATTGTTGCGTAAGTATACCCTTGTTTAATCATCTTAGCAACTTGTAATCTTTGAGATAATGATTGTAATTCATTGACAGTGCATAAATCATCAAAGAATTGATAACATTCTTCTCTATTTTCAAGTGTAAGAATCGCATCAAAAAGTTCATCTAACGCTTGTCCTCGTAATTTCTCTATTTGCATCTCAAACAACCCCTATAATCCGTTTTCAATATAATCTCATTTTAACGCATTAAATAGTTAAAGTGTAGTATTTTTATTGAAAACCGTTAACTTATTACTCTAAACCTACACGTTTAAAGATTGTATCAACTTGATTTAAATGATGTTCAGGGTTGAAACATTCATCTAATTCTTCTTTAGAAAGCACATTAGTGATAGACTCATCCTTTTCTATTAATTGACGGAATGGTGTTTTAGTTTCCCAAGATTCCATTGCTTTAGGCTGCACTCTATCATATGCTTCTTCACGAACCATGCCTTTATTAATTAACGCTAGTAATACACGTTGTGAGAAGATTAGTCCAAATGTTTTATCGATATTATTTCTCATGTTGTCTTCAAAAACAGTTAGTCTATCAACAATATTAGTGAATCTATTTAAAGCATAATCTAAAGCAATTGTAACATCTGGTAACATGATACGTTCAGCTGAAGAGTGAGAAATATCACGTTCGTGCCATAAAGGCACATTTTCATAAGCCGTTGTAATGTAACCTCGAATCACTCTTGAAATACCTGTTATATTTTCTGAACCAATAGGATTTCTTTTATGAGGCATAGCTGATGACCCTTTTTGACCTTTTGCAAATGCTTCTTCAACTTCACGTGTTTCTGTTTTTTGTAAATTACGTATCTCTACCGCAAATTTTTCAAGAGATGTAGCTACTAGTGCTAGTGTAGCGATATAGTATGCATGACGGTCACGTTGTAATGTTTGAGTAGAAACGGGTGCAGTATCAATGCCTAAATGGTCACATACATATTGTTCTATTTCAGGAGGAATGTTAGCAAATGTACCAACTGCACCACTCATTTTACCAACTTCTATTTCTTTACGTACCTCTTTGAAACGCTTTAGATTACGTTTCATTTCTGTATACCATAATGCCATTTTAACACCAAATGTAGTCGGTTCAGCATGTACACCATGTGTACGCCCCATCATCAATGTGTATTTATAATTTTTAGCTTTCTCTTCTAAAACTTTTATGAAACG
This sequence comes from Staphylococcus sp. GDX7P312P, assembly GCF_008385775.1. Taxonomy (NCBI): domain Bacteria; kingdom Bacillati; phylum Bacillota; class Bacilli; order Caryophanales; family Staphylococcaceae; genus Staphylococcus; species Staphylococcus sp. GDX7P312P. The sequence goes on from NZ_VUKI01000028.1 coordinate 32,630, forward strand.
TTCAATATCTTTCTCAATAATTTCGTTGGCCTGCTTTATAACATAACTTAGCGCTGTATCAACTACATCTGTAGAAGTTAAGCCATAATGAACCCATTTACGTTCGTCACCTAACGTTTCCGATACTTGTCTAGTAAATGCCACAACATCGTGTCTTGTTTCTTGTTCGATTTCTTGAGCACGTTTCACATCTACTTTAGCGTTCTGTCTTATTTTTTTTACATCTTCTTTAGGAATGTGGCCTAATTCACTCCAAGCTTCACAGGCCAAGATTTCAACCTCTAACCAAGCTTCATATCTATTTTGATCAGTCCAAATACTTGCCATTTCTTCTCTTGAATAACGATCAATCATTTCTAATCTCCTATTCTATGTATAAATTTATAATTCAAAACTGTACATTAAACGTAAATTATTGGGAAAAGTTCGTTTTTAAAACTTCATTTTTAGTTTAACAAATAATTAATCAAATGTATAAATCTTTTTTTACAAACTTAGTATAATGGATTTTATCTAAATAATACACTTATCTAACAATAATCCGATAATAAAAAGAGTAAAAAGAAGTTGTACTTTAGCTTCTTTTCACTCTTAATAAAATTAATTTAAGTTTTAATTTATATTATTAAATCAAAGCTTTTTACCAACAAATTGAATATCCTGTCTTAATACTACTACATTACCTTTTTCATCTTCAGTGTATATAGGTTTTTCAATTCGTTTAACTGGCATATAGCCTTCTTCACGCATACGTGTTAAACATTCTGAGATTGTTTCATTTTCATTTACTTTGAACTTCATCGTCATGCTCCACAACACTTTCTATTTCTTCTACTTCGTATGCTTTTACTTTTCGAGTTCGAACGCCTTTAGTCCAGAAACCGCCGTGAATCGCTCTTGGCTCATACGCTATAATAAACGCTTTCTCATCTAAATTTCGTACTGTCTCCATTAATTTACGTTCATAACGTCTTGGCGTTAAAATCTGCATTACCATTCGACTACCATCGCGACCATGTGCTGCATAGTGTGTAACACCATAACCTAAATTTCTTAACTCATTTGGTAAATCAATTTCATACTCTGATGAGGTTACATTTACGACTGTATAACCTAATGCGAGTTTTTCTTCAATTTTCATACCTACTAAAATCCCAATCGAAAAACCAAACGCATAAGCAAAGATATTTTGAATTTGGTCTAAACTAGACATTACCATACCAAGACCAACTACATATACTAACACTTCAAGGAAACTTACTGCAGCCGCCATATAACGATAACCTTTTAACGTTAATATTGTACGCATTGTTAAAAATGTAACATAAAAAACGTTGATGACGAATATCGCTAATACCATTGACCATGGATTTGAAGTTATCACTGACATACTAATCCCCTTTTCTTACATGGATATCTAAAATCGAAATAATTTTATCAGTGAATTTTTATTTTGTCACTAGAAAATCTTTTTTTAATTTTTAGGCCAAGTATAACGCGTATAGGCTAATTCACGTTTATGTGCATTTTTGACATAGTGATTTTCAATCGTATCACGGGCTTCACTAGATATGTGTTTACCTTCTAAATAGTCATCAATTAGATCATAAGTAACACCCAAAGCTTCTTCATCAGGTAATTGTGGTTTATCATCCTCTAAATCTGCTGTGGGAACTTTTTCGTATAAATGCTTTGGTGCGTTCAAATATTTAAGTAGCTGTCTTCCTTGTCTTTTATTTAGACCAAAGATAGGTGCGATATCAGCAGCACCATCACCGTACTTAGTATAAAATCCTGTAATATTCTCTGCAGAATGATCCGTACCAATAACAATACCACTACGATTTGATGCGATTGAAAATTGAACCTTCATACGTTCACGTGCTTTTTCGTTACCACGTTGAAAATCTGTTAATTCAATACCAGCCTCGTTTAAAGATTTAACACTTTGATCAACAGCAGGTTTAATATTGACAGTAATGATTTCATCGGGATGAATAAAGTTTAATGCGTCTTCAACTTCTTCTGCATCTTTCTGCACACCATATGGTAATTTCACAGCAATAAATTGACAATCTCGCCCTTCATTACGTAATTCTTCAACTGCTAGCTGAGCTAATTTACCAGTCAAAGTAGAATCTTGACCACCAGAAATACCTAACACTAAAGATTTAATAAATGAATGTGATTGCACATAGCTTTTAATAAATTGAATAATTTCACGTGACTCTTGTTCACTATCAATATGTTTCTTCACTTTCATTTCATTGACTACAATATCTTGTAAATTAGTCATTGTCTTCCTCCATCTCTTTTACGTGTTCTGCAACTTCGAAAATACGCTTATGTTTGTTGTCCCAACAAGCTGTACTTAAATCTACAGGGTATTCTTGAGGATTTAAATAACGTTTATTTTCATCCCATAATTTAGATAATGCCTTTTTAGAGTATTCTTGTGCCTCTTTTTCACTCGGTAATTGGTAAACAAGTTTCCCATTTTCAAAGATTGAATGATGCAAGTCAATCGCTTCAAAGTGTTTGATATGTTTCATTTTATACGTGTGAACTGGATGGAACATTTTTAGAGGTTTTTCATTATTAGGATTCTCATGTTCTAGAGTAATATAGTCGCCTTCTGCTTTACCTGTTTTAGTATTTATAATGCGATACACTTTCTTCTTACCAGGTGTTGTCACTTTTTCTGCATTGTTGGACAGTTTAATTCTATCAACATATCGACCGTTGTCATCTTCAACTGCTACTAGTTTATATACTGCACCAAGTGCTGGTTGGTCATAACCAGTAATTAATTTCGTACCTACACCCCATGAGTCAACTTTAGCTCCTTGAGATTTCAAACTCATTATCGTTTGTTCATCTAAGTCATTAGATGCGATGATTTTAGCATCTTTGAATCCCGCTTCATCTAACATTCTGCGTGCTTCTTTAGATAAATAAGCAATATCTCCAGAATCTAAACGGATACCAATGAAATTGATTTTATCCCCTAGTTCTTTCGCTACTTTAATAGCTGTAGGAACACCTGATTTAAGCGTGTGGAACGTATCAACTAAGAACACACAATTTTTATGGCGTTCTGCATAAATTTTAAAAGCTTTATATTCATCACCATATGTTTGAACTAAAGCGTGTGCATGCGTACCAGAAACGGGTATACCAAATAATTTACCGGAACGCACATTACTACTAGAATCAAAACCACCGATATAAGCAGCTCTAGCCCCCCATAGCGCAGCATCTAACTCTTGTGCACGGCGAGTTCCAAATTCCATTAATGTATCATCAGGTGCTACTTGACGAATTCTACTTGCTTTAGTCGAAATTAATGTATGGAAGTTGATTATATTAAGTAATACGGTTTCTATAAGTTGCGCTTGAATTAATGGTGCCTCCACTCTAAGTAATGGTTCATTTCCAAAACACAATTCACCTTCTTGCATTGAGCGAATATTACCAGTGAACTTTAAATTTTTTAAATAGTTTAAGAAATCATTTTTATAACCTATTGACTGTAAATATTTAATATCAGAATCACTAAAATGAAAATGTTCAATAAATTGAATTACTCTTTTTAAACCATTAAAAACTGCATATCCACTCTCAAATGGCATACTTCTAAAATACAAATCAAATACTGCATTTCGTTCATGAATACCATCATTCCAATAGCTCTCTGCCATGTTAATTTGGTATAAGTCATTATGTAACATTAAACTGTCATCTTCGTAACGATACACCACAATCTCTCCTAACGATGTTTTAGTACATTTTATCATAATTCAGTAGAAGTGCGTATTCACATCCTATTGATACAATTAAAATTTAAATAAGTACCAATAAGACAAATTCGTGACAATCTATGTAATTGAATGAGTTAATTCATTGTCTAGATTATAATATGAACCGAGGTGGTTATATGTTATTGGAAGAAGCAAGAAGTTTTATCGAAACGATGTATCGTGAACTTAATTACAATCCATCAATTTTTGATAAAAGAATAAAAGAGATAGAGAAAGAAATTGAACTTACTGGTACATATACGCATACTTTGGAAGAGTTGACGTATGGTGCTAAACTTGCTTGGCGTAATTCTAATCGCTGTATTGGGCGCTTATTTTGGGATTCTTTATATGTGGAAGACGCTAGGAACGTTGATAATGAGCGTGATTTTATAGATACAATCAATCATCATCTTAAACATGCGACGAATAATGGTAAGATCAAGCCTTATATAACGATTTTTTCACCTAATCAAGCACCTCGTATCTATAATAATCAACTTATTAGATATGCTGGTTATGAACATGCCGGTGATCCATCTGAACGTGAAATCACACAATTAGCGGAGCATTTAGGTTGGAAAGGTAAAGGTACTGATTTCGATGTACTACCACTCATTTATCAATTACCTAATGATTCTATAAAATGGTATGAGTTACCCAATGAATTAATAAAAGAAGTTGAAATAGAACATGAACATTATCCAAAATTAAAAGATTTAAATTTAAAATGGTATGGTGTTCCAATCATTTCTAATATGGATTTGAAAATTGGTGGCATTACTTATCCAACTGCCCCGTTTAATGGATGGTATATGGTAACAGAAATTGCAGTACGCAATTTCACTGACTCATACCGCTATAATTTATTGGAAAGTATTGCAGAAGCGTTTGAATTTGGTACACTAAAAAATAATTCTTTTAATAAAGATCGAACACTCGTTGAACTTAATTATGCGGTATACCATTCATTTAAATCTCAAGGTGTTTCTATTGTTGATCACCTAACTGCATCAAAACAATTTCAATTATTTGAAGAAAAGGAACTAGCAAATAACCGTGATGTCACTGGTAAATGGTCGTGGTTAGCCCCACCACTTTCACCGACCCTAACTTCAAATTATCATCATGGCTATAATAATGAAATCAAGGATCCTAATTTTCATTATAAAAAGAAACAGTCAATGAAATGTCCATTTCACTAGTGTTCGATAATACGAGGTGACGAATAAAGATGCGTTTATATTATTTAGGCCCTAAGGGAACATTTTCTTATTTAGCTGCAAAAACTTATTTATCTGAGGAAGAAGTTACATATTCACCTAAATCAAATCTTTATGAAGTAATTAAAGCCGTTAATAGTCATAGTGATGCTGTTGGTATCGTACCTATTGAGAACTCAATTGAAGGTACTATTAATATTGTTGCGGATGCACTTGCACAAGAAGATATATACGCTCATGGCGAAATCCATTTAGATATTAACTTTGGTTTATACGCTAATAAAGGTACTTCACTGGATGATATTGAAAAGGTCTATTCCATTGCACCTGCAATAAGTCAAACGAGTCAATATATCCATCGACATCATTTCTTATATGATTATGTTGATAGTACGATTCAAAGTTTAGAGAAAATTGACACACATGTCGCTGCTATTGCACCATTAGGAAGCGGAGAGTCATATGGTTTCGAACCGATAGACTCACATATACAAGACTATCCACATAATGTCACTCGTTTTTTAGTAGTAAAAAGTAACGAGCACTACAATGAATCTGCTTCTAGTACACTATTACTGATAACACCTAAACATGATAAAGCTGGATTATTAGCTAGTATACTTAACACATTTGCATTATTTGACATTAACTTATCATGGATTGAGTCTAGACCTCTCAAGACGCAGTTAGGTATGTACAGTTTTTTTGTTCAAACCGATATTGGGAAAAATGAAAAACTCAATAAGGTTATCACAATATTACAGACTTTAGATTTTGAAGTTAAAATTATAGGTGCATTTAATCGCCATTAGATAAATATCGTAAGGCATTATGACGAAATCTAAAAATGTTGTCTTGCCCTTATTTAACACTGATGTATCGAAAATAAATAGCCAGTAAATGCGTCTTCAAAACGTATTTACTGGCTATTTATTGTTGGGTTGTGTTCGAAAACATTATCTCTACTCAGTCTACATTAATTTTTTTAATAGTAACATCTTCACCCTGGTTTAGGGTTAAATCTTCTATATCTTCTAAATGTATTGTTTGTGATGATTTATCAAAAGTATTTCCGGCGATAAACACTTGCTGATGTTTTATATTATTATAACTTCTAATGTGAATGGCATCTTTTTTCATTTCTCCAATAAAGTGATTACCAATAACACTGAAATTCTCACCAGCTTGAGATTCCATGACTTTGCCAGTAACAGGGTCAGCAGCATTTTTTCCATCTTTTACCCCTAAAAATCGAATACCACCTTTACAATTTTTGAATTTATTGCGTGAAATAATCATATTTTTAGCTTTTAAGGGTGTTAGTGCATAGTCTTGAGTCCCCTCAAAACAATTATCTTTTATATGCACATTTTCGTAGAACTTATTATACCTGCTTGCATGTGAGCCAATTGCTCTATTCCATGGACGCATTTGATGGTCATCTGAATTCCCAAAATAACAATTCTCAATGACTACATTCTTAGTGATGGTTCCGTCTGTCGTCCCAAATTTAGGAAACGCACCAGGTACTTGAATGTCTAATTGAATTGCTTCAGAAAATGAACGATCTCCATCAAAATCATTAAAACCTTTAAAATTGCAATTCTTGATATACAAACCATTGATACCACAAGCGTCTAGAGCGTGTCCGCCAACTACGTTTAATACTGTTACACCTATTAATTGAATATCTTCGGCATGTCCAATTGACATCGCAGTATTATTGTAGGGATATTTAGAGCCATTCATATCAAACGTTCCACCTTTAATATAAATATGACTATTACCTTGATATCCTTTATAAAAACCAAAACGATGGCCATTTTTTAAAAGTGCATCCTTACCACATCTTAGTAATGTCGTATCATCTTCTAGTAATAAAGTTGTTGAGTCATAAATAATGAGTGCTTTCGAAATATAATATGTACCGCTAGGTATAAGTACAGTGTGTTCACCATATCTTGCTTTATTCAGTGCTCGTTGTATTGCTTTAGTGTCTTTGCGTTTATTACATCCTTTTAATCCATAATCTTGAGCATTTATTAACATAACGTATCCCCTATCTAAACTTTCAAACCTATTTTATTGCTATATACCATTTTAGAATGGGATTAGCTATAATATATATAATGATTAATGAGGTAATAATTTAATCGTTTCTATATAATTATACAATTTTTAAATAGCTCAAACATTTAATAGAGAGGAAGATTGATCATGACTAGAAAAGCACTAATAGTAGTAGATTATTCTTATGACTTCATTGCAAATGATGGTCGATTAACATGTGGTAAACCTGGGCAAGATATTGAATCTTTTATACTGAAACGTTTAGAGACATATCAGTCTGAAGGCCAAGATATTTTCTTTATGATGGATTTACATTATGAGAACGATATGTTCCATCCTGAGACACAATTATTCCCTCCTCACAATATTGAGGGCACAACAGGACGTGAATTATATGGTAAGATTAAAGCCTTTTATAATAACATTAGTGGAAACAGTAATATTCATTATTTAAATAAGCGCCGTTATGATTCATTCTATGGTACACCTCTAGATAGTTTATTGAGAGAGAGAAATATAAAAGATATTGAAATTGTGGGTGTTTGTACAGATATTTGTATTTTACACACTGCTGTTTCGGCCTATAATTTGGGGTATAACATTACTATTCCTAAAGATGGTGTTGCTTCATTCAATGAGAGTGGACATAAATGGGCTTTAGGACATTTTGTAAACTCATTAGGCGCAGAGGTAGATGTAGCTAAATGAAACATGATAAAATAAGATGAAAAATTAAATGATAAGGGTGGATAATAACAATGGCAAAAACTTATATTTTTGGACATCAAAATCCAGACACAGATGCAATAGCATCAGCTATCATCATGGCTGATTTTGAACAATTAACTGGTAACTCTGAAGCGACGCCATATCGTTTAGGAGATATTAATCCTGAAACTAAATTTGCTTTAGATCATTTTGAAGTTAAAGCACCAGAATTATTAAGTGATAATTTAGATGGTCAAGAAGTAATCTTAGTCGATCACAATGAGTTCCAACAAAGTGCTGAAACAATTTCTGACGCAGAGATTAAACACGTTGTGGATCATCATAGAATCGCTAATTTCGAAACTGCTTCACCGCTTTGGTACCGCGCAGAACCAGTTGGTTGTACTGCTACTATTCTTTACAAAATGTACAAAGAACGTGGCTTTGAAATTAAACCGCATATCGCAGGTTTGATGATTTCAGCAATTATTTCTGATAGCTTATTATTCAAATCTCCTACTTGTACTGATGAAGATGTTAATGCTGCTAAAGATTTAAAAGATTTAGCAAATGTTGATTTAGATGAATATGGCTTAGAAATGTTAAAAGCTGGTGCATCAACTACTGATAAATCTGCAGAGGAATTATTAGACATGGATGCTAAATCATTTAATATGGGCGACTATGTTACACGCATTGCCCAAGTAAATACTGTCGACATTGATGAAGTATTAAATCGTAAAGAAGATCTTGAAAAAGCAATGTTAGAAACAAGTGCTAATGAAAAGTATGATTTATTTGTATTAGTAGTTACTGACATTATTAATAGTGATTCTAAAATCTTAGTAGTAGGTGCTGAAAAAGATAAAGTCGGCGAGGCATTTAAAGTTCAATTAGATGATGGCATGGCATTCTTATCAGGCGTTGTATCACGTAAAAAACAAGTGGTACCTCAAATCACAGATGTTCTAACTAAATAAAACATATTGGCAATTTAGTTATCGCCTTTATATACGCAGTTGAATGAATCTTTTCATTCAACTGTTTTTTATTGAAAAATATTTAGGGTATAGATATGATGAATTACATCATTTATTTTAATTTAATTCTTTAATATAGATTTTACTATTTAGGAGGTATCACACATTGCCAAGCATTGAGCAACAATTTGAAGAAAGTAAAGCTTTTTTCAAAACACATAAAACGAAAGATTTAAAATTTCGAAAACATCAATTAAAACTTCTAAGTAAAAGTATTAAAAATCATGAAAATGATTTACTAGATGCTCTAAAGACTGATTTGGGAAAAAGTCCTGTTGAAGCATATGCCACAGAAATTGGTATCACACTAAAAAGTATTAAAACTGCGAGAAAAGAACTTAAAAATTGGTCTAAAACAAAACAAGTTGATACACCTCTATTTATGTTTCCTGCAAAAAGTTATATCAAGCAAGAACCATATGGCACAGTATTAATCATTGGTCCATTTAATTATCCTGTACAGTTACTATTTGAACCTCTAATTGGGGCTATTGCAGCTGGAAATACTGCTATTATAAAACCATCTGAATTAACACCTCACGTTGCCACGGTCATTCGTCAAATTATTGAAGACGTATTTACTACGGATTATATAGGTGTTATCGAGGGTGGTATAGAAGAAACACAAACATTAATTAATCTGCCATTTGACTACATATTCTTTACAGGTAGTGACAAGGTTGGTCAAATCGTGTATGAAGCAGCAAGCAAAAATTTAGTTCCTGTTACCCTTGAATTAGGCGGCAAATCTCCAGTTATTGTAGATGATACCGCTAATATTAAAGTTGCAAGTGATCGTATTAGTTTCGGTAAATTTACTAATGCAGGACAAACATGTGTGGCTCCGGATTATATATTAGTTAATAAGAAGGTCAAAAACGAATTGATTGAAGCACTTAAACAAAGTATTCAAGAATTTTACGGTACTAACATAGAGGAAAGTCCAGATTTTGGTCGTATAGTTAATGATAAACACTTTAATCGCTTAAATGAATTACTTAACGTGCACCAAAACCATGTTATTTTCGGTGGTAATGCAAATGCTACAACACGCTATATAGAACCAACTATTTTAGATGGTATTACGTCAAGTTCTAAAATCATGCAAGAAGAAATCTTTGGACCTATATTACCTATTATTACTTATGATGATTTTAATGAGGCAGTAGATATTATTCAGAGTAAAGCTAAACCGTTAAGTTTATATTTATTTAGTGAAGATGAGAATACTACACACCGTGTATTAAACGAATTATCTTTCGGTGGCGGTGCAATTAATGATACTTTAATGCATCTTGCTAATCCTAATTTACCATTTGGTGGTGTCGGAATGTCTGGCATTGGACAATATCATGGTAAATATACTTTCCAAACCTTTAGCCATAGCAAGTCATACATCTTTAAGTCTACGCGATTAGATTCAAGTGTTATGTATCCGCCTTATAAAGGTAAATTTAAATATATTAGAACATTTTTTAAAAACTTATAAAAATTTGCAAAAAAGCCACGACATTTTACACTGCCGTGGCTTTGTATTTTTACTTAAATAAAACTAACATGTACACCTTCAGGTGCAATTTGTTGATTATCTGTTGGCGTTAATTTACCAGTATTTGTGTCTCTTTTAAAAACTGTAATTTCATAATTACCCTCTTGATGGGCACAAACTAGATAGTCATCTGATTCAGTAATATTAAAATCTCTTGGGAATTGGTCCCCACTTTTAACGATTTCTACAGGGTTTAGTCCCGCGCCATTCTCTGTAATCGTGAATACCGCAATACTATCATGACCACGGTTACTAATATATAAAGTTTGTTGATCATGCGATAAGCGAACAGCCGCTAATTTAGTGTCATCATTAAAATCTTCAGGAACAGTTAAATGACGTTCTAGTTCTTCAAATTGACCATCTTTATATTTAGCTACGCTAACATAATTAGATAATTCATGAACAATGTAGGCATATTCACCATTATTGTGAAATGCAATATGTCTTGGACCATCTTGATCTTTAAATTTAGAAACTTTGTATTCTTTAAGACCTTCATTACTGAATTCATAAGTTACAACTCTGTCTGTACCTAAATCAGTAGCTACAACATATTTGCAATCGGGTGTTTCATTTATATAGTGGACATGTGAATGCTCTTGACGCTCATGACTTCCAAGTGGATAGTCGTGATTTAATTCTTGAATTAACTTAATGATCTCACCTGTATCTTTATTCAATTGATATATTCTAGCGATACCGGCGCCGTATACCGCTTCAAATAAAAAATTGTGGTCTGATGATACCGATATATAGCAACCTGTACCCTCTTCAGATTCTAAGCATTTATTAATTAATGTTAACGAACCAGAAGCTTCTTTTTTAAAAGCAGCTACCCCGCAGTGTGCGCCTTCTTTAGTGATTGCGTATAAATAATCATCTGTTTGAGCAAGATAAGTAGATGCTTCAATCTCATAACCAGTATTAACAGAACTAATTTGTCCACTATCTTCATTTAATTCGAATAAGTAAATACCTTTACCTTCTTTTTTTGTGTATGAACCAATATAACCCTTCGTCGTCATCAGAATACCTCCTATTGTCTAATTACCTTTATTTTATTAAAAGATTGGTGTCTATGACAATTATTCTTAATCATTGTTTGAATTTATTGAAATAAAAAACCAGTAACTTCAAAACTGAAGTCACTGGTTAAATTAATATTATTACGCGTTATTACTTTCGATATCTGAAACGATTTCTTTAGTTTTTCTTTCGATATCTTCAAAGTCTTTCTTGAAGATGTAAGCAAATGCTACTACACCTACACCAACTACTACTGATGTAATAACTACTAAGCTTAATAAGAATTTGAATAAACCTTTAATTAAATCCCACATGTATGTTTCACCTCTAAATAGATATAAGTATGTTTACAATATTATATATTATCATACTTACTGTTATGGTTAAATAGATACCTTTTTTCGTCTTATAATAATAACTATAAAATAAATTTCAAAATTCAAAAACTTCATAAATTTTCAATTGTAAATTAGTTTAATACAACCACCAAGCTTTTACTTTGTTATATACTTTTAAATAAGCGTCTTGAAACATAGTACCCCTCCTTGTTTTTTAAATTTTTCTTGCTATTATGTTCAGTATAATAATAATTATATTAGTTTTCAATTAATGCTATTTTACAATATTTAGAATTTTCAGGAGGCCTTCTCATGCAACAAGTGAAATCAGATATAATGACGTTTAGAGGATCACATTTTGATTTAGGAGTCAGTACAGCACAATGGCTAAAACAAACACCCTTATTGCAAAATCGTGAACGTGAATGGAAAAAACGTATGCCCCGATTTGATATAGATGTTAACGAAACGTATCAAGTATTTCAAACATACGCGCCAGAAATATGGGAAGAGTTAATGGGTATGCAAGAAGTACTGAACTTACCTACAAAACAAATGATATTAAATTTTGCACATTATCGTTTCACAGATTTAAAAGAAAGTGGATGTACTGTATTTCAAGGTAAGGATTTTATGGTGCGCAATTATGATTATCATCCTGCCACATACGATGGGAGATATTTATTATTCCAACCTAATGACGGAGGGCTAGCGCAAATTGGGCCTACGTCTAGAGTAACAGGTCGTATGGATGGTATGAATGAAGCTGGTTTGACGATGGGCTATAACTTTATGCATCGTAAACACCCTGCTAATGGCTTTGTATGTTATATGATTGGTCGTCTTGTTTTAGAATATTGTAAAGACGTTGATGAAGCCGTTAGATTCTTGAAAGAACTCCCTCATAGAAGCTCTTTCAGTTATATTTTAATGGATAGAAAGCTTAATCACGCAATCGTTGAGGTTACACCACGTTCTTTTGATGTCAGATATGATAAAGTATGTACAAATCATTTCGAAATCTTAACGCATGAAAACCGAAATTACACAAAAGAATCACGTGAACGTCTAGAACGTACTGTCTCACAAACTTCACAAAGCTTAGATAAACATACAGCTTTTAAATTATTTAATGATCCAAAATTCGAAATATATAGCAAATTATTTAAAAGTTGGTCAGGTACGATACACACTTCAATGTATGAACCGCAAAACTTAACCGCTTGGATGACACTAGGTGAAAATCAATCACCCACATCAATAAATTTTCAATCCTGGTTAGATGGAAATGAGTTAACTATCCAACAATTTAATGGTCTAATTGATACCGATTTAACATTCGCAAATTATTAAAAAATCGACGAACTTTAAAATCGTTCGTCAACTTATATAAGTGATTGCCTCTTATTGTGTAGGCAATCATTTTACTTTATTGTGATATCTTCTTTTACTGTATAAAATTCAATTACATTATTACTATTTCCTACCTTACCTTTATTAAAAGCTTTATTTTCAACTTTTGCCTCTCCTGTACCTGGGTGTAATTTTAATAAAGTATTTTTAGGTTCATCTTTATAGTCCAAATGAATATAATCAAGCTTACTTGAGCCTTTTACATCTGTTTCACTATTCATGTTTGTGAAATTAAGATAACCAAGTTCACTTACAAATAACGATTTTTTTATCTTTGAATTATTTACTTCGACGTTACCTACCCCTGTCTTAAATTCACTATTAAAGATATCACTGTTTTTAATTTTTACTCCACCAGCATCGCTCTTGAAGGAAAGATTATCAAATTTTGAATTTTGAATTTTTAAATATTTATTGTCTTGATAAATCGAACCTTTCTTCGCGTTAATGCCATCAAGATTCACATTTCCAAATCCTGAATATACATCTAAATTATTAATGTTTTTATTTGGAAGTGTAACTTCAATTTTTGATTTACTTTGATTAAAAGGATTAGTATTAACGCTATAACCCCTCTTATCAGATTTATGCTCTTTTATATTTAATGTATCTTTTGTGCGATATACCTTAACATCATTATCACCATAATATTTAACACCACAATGTTCTCCTTGCTTAATTGTGAGTTCTGAATTATAGCTATCAATATTTAAATTATTCATTTTCACATTACTGTATGCTCTATCATATTTTAGCTTTTTATATTGATCTTTATCATGCACAAACCAGACTAAAGTTGCTGCTAAGAAAAATCCTACAAATATTACTATGCCTGTTATCATTGCCTTCTTCATTGTTTAATTCTTCCTTTAACCGTTTGGATATACCAAATTAAATATTTTAATACAAGTCGATATAAATTTTGTGTAATTTTCATGGTAACTACAAATAAGACGATACCTAATCCGGCATATGAAATGCTAAATAAGAAATTGCTAAACGAATCAACAATCCCTTTAATGATACTCATTGATATTATTATTAATGGAAGAGAAATTAAAAAAACAGAGAATATAAACACAACAATCAATAACGCTATAAATATTACAATAGGGATGATGATGAAGAAAAAAGAAAGCACGCCAAGACTTAGTGAAGCCATTATAGCCCTAATAATATTCCGTAGGTTAGGGGTTACTTTAGCATAGGATATTGCTTCTTTGGCTTTAACTTCTTTACCTATATCATGTGGTTCTCTTAAATCCGATATAATATCTTTTTCTGATTTCCCTTTCGATTCTTGTTCATAGAAATGATTTTCATAATCATCCATGAGTTTATCTTTTTCTTCTCTTGGTAATTCATCAAGTTCTAATTCAAGTTCATTTAAAAAGGTAATCTTATCCATTATTTCACTTACTTTCTTAATTGAATTATCTCTATCTTATCGAAAAGTAGCTTATTTTGAAGTGCATTATAAAAGTATCACTTTTTAACGACTAAAAAATTCAATTCGTTTAACCACATTATCCTTATATAAAATGGATAGCTTCATATGGTGCTCTTTATCAACATAAATTAACGCATCATATCCCTTACCTACTTTATCTTTACGATAATTATCACCTAAATAATTGATTGCATGATCCACTCTATCTCCAATTTTAACACCGAAGTTGGTTGTTACATCATGATCATTAATCAATACGATCCCTTTTACTGTTTGGTGTTTATTTTTTACTTTTACAGTTAAATCTTTATGTTTTTTATCGTTATAGAATTTGTATCTATCCAACTTTATGTGATGATTTATCTCATAATCATTTTCATTAAATGGTTCATTTAATTGAATATCATTTATCTTCACTTCAGTAAGATTAATTGTTTTTTCATTTTTATAGATTGTAAGACACGTAACCACTATAAAAGCTATTATTGCAAAAATACTAAAGATTATCCATCGATTTTGAATGCGCAACCGTACCACCACTTCTATTCTTATTAACTTAAATATATCATAACCACTTACTGAGAAACATCTAAACCACTACAATCATTTCTTACAGAATTGTAACGTTGTTTTAACGTTCTTATAATTGTGATAAAACTAATATATTTTAAGTTTTATAATTATTCATTCTTAGTAAAAATTGTTATAATAATATAAATTTAACGGGGAGGTTTTATTTATGGCTAATTTAGAAACATATTTTAATAATAGTCAGCCACTTGATGAATATATCGATAGCATGACTGTGAATAAAGATAATGTACTAACAATTTACAATGCATTCACACTACCTTCGTCTGACGATAGAATCAATCAACTTAAAGATAGTTCTTATTCTAAAGTCTTGGTTATAAGTGAAGATTGGTGCGGCGACGCTATGATGAACTTACCTATATTAAAGCGTATAAGTGAATCACTACAGCTAGAAGTACGCGTATTCCATAGAGATGAAGACACAAATCTCATTGATCAATATTTAACAAATGGTACAGCACGCTCGATTCCAATCTTTATCTTTATGAATAATCAATTTGAACAGGTGAGTGTTTGGGGCCCTAGAGCTCGTGAAGCTCAAGAATTTGTAACTCAACTTAGAGCTGAAAAACTACCACCTAAAGATGCACACAATTATGAGGATAAAGAAAAAGAAGTACATCATGAAATCACTTCTAAATATAAATCAGATACTGACTTATGGAATCAAGTTTATGACTCTATAATCAGTAAGTTAATGCTATAAAAGTATATAAAGTAAGAGGGTAATAAAACAAAATTTGTTTTACTACCCTCTTTTTTGTATATCAATTTATTGTCATAAATTATATATCCCTTTTAGCTGCATAAGCAATATTTGCAATGAATAAAATAACAATTGATGCTAAAGAAATAAACCATTGCCAATTTGAAAATTTAATACTATCCGTTTGAGATTTCTCAGTTAAGTAACTAAACGGAATATACTTTAATGATTTTTGAATTTTTTCTCCCCAGTCAGGAATTAAACCAATAAAAGGTTGAATAAATGGAACTATAAATACTAAGAATATACCTAGTGTAAAAATTACTGCCGGTTTTTGAACAATTAATGTAACTAAGAATAATAGTAAACCGAAGAATAGTAAGAAGATAAGATAGAACCAAATGTTCGTTAAGAACTTATCTCCGTCTAAATTTTTTCCGTCTGTAAATGCTTGTACTAACATTAATGTGATATATGTGATGAATGCAAAAATGAATGAAAATAAAATAATTGAAATTGTTTTAGCAATAATATACCCAATTCTATTTTTCACTTTATTCATATAAAGTTGAATCGTACCTTGTGAATAATCGCGTGTAATTGTCTTAATCACTACTAACAAGCCAAAGAATAAGAACATCCAATTTGCCATAGATAAAATAGATGAATAATTTACTTGATCATTATTTTGTGCCATTAAGAACGTTATTAATCCTAATACTAACCAGATTAAAATTAGTGCTATATATGTTAAATAGCTTTTACAAAAACTCAATATATCATATTTAACTAATTGTAAACTTCTCATTTATTTGTCACCTCTTTGATTAATATTAAAGTACGTATCACGAAGCGAACTTTTTCTTGTTTCAATATACTTAGGATATAAATCTTTTTGTGCTAAAGATTTGAGTAATTGTTTATAATCTTTTTGTGCTTTAATCATTATTTCTCCACTATCTTTCTGTGATTGAAGCACGTTAAAATGTTCTGTTAAATAATCTAGTGCTGTATTAAATTCACTAACTTCAAATTTAATCGATGTATGATCTTGCGCACTACCATCTTTCATATTGACATCTTGTACAAAGTTTCCATCACGTAGAAAGACAGCTCTATCACAAATCAATTCAATATCTTCCAATTTATGACTTGAAATTAGAATTTTCATTTCTAAATCATTCACTAATGATTGAATTGTCTCTAATACATCAATTGAGCCATCTGGATCCATACCGTTTGTCGGTTCATCAAGAATTAGATATTTGGGTTTGTTCATTAATGAAACTGCAATCGCAAGTTTTTGTTTCATACCCATTGAATACTTTTTCACTTTTTTCTTAATGTAAGGTCTCATGCCAAATGCGTCTATGATTTTATCTGTATATTCCTTGTCGAAACCTTTGCCTAGAACTTGAGCAAATAATTTCAAGTTATTTAATCCTGTTTTATTATCATATAATTTCGGATGTTCAATAAGATAGCCAACGTTCTCGTTATCATTTAATTGAACTTTTCCTTTAAAATTAATAATATTGCCATTCATGACTTTCATTAATGTTGTTTTACCAACACCATTTTTACCAATTAAACCTACAATTTTACTATTTCCAAAATCAAAATTGATATTATCTAAAACATTGTTATCTCCATATGTTTTTGTAATATTTTCTAATTTCATATAGGCCCTCCTTTATTTTCACGCTGAATTATACGTTTTAATTGAATCAAATAATTTAAAATCATCCAAACAATACTTAAGCTTAATAAACCATAATTGTAATATATGCCAAAGATATTATAAGAAATATGATGATGAAAAACGAATGCATTAATTAGTGTAAAAACTATTGTAATAGCAAATGGAATAACTAACATCATTATCAAGATATAAGGTGCATATGATATCCCTTCGCGTTTCTTTTCAGTATTCCTACTAAATGCAATTGGAATACTTAAAAAGTTTACAAATATAAAAGCAATCGCAGTTGAGTATCTTAAATCCCCAAAATCAATATTAGAAGATTGAAAATTGTACAAAGCGATAATAAAACCACCAAAAAGTGTTAATACGATACAGGTAATGTAATTCGCATTAAGCATGTCTTTTTTAGAGACAGGTAAACTTTCGTAAAACAAATATGAACTTTTACCTCCTAATCTTCTATGTAGTCTAAACAAGTGTCCAGAGTCTAATATGCTAACCGCCATTAATGTGATTGCAATCGGTGCATAGAATAAAAAATAAAGTTCTGTTTTAGAAAATACGAAAGCATATAACGGATTTAATAGAAGTAATAAGATATAAATGGCAATCGTTATACTCCTACATTTAAAATTTCTAATTAGTAATTGCTTCATTTTATCAACCTACTTTGCTGAAAATCTTGTTGATTGTCATTACTTTTAGACTTTTCAATGTAAATCATAAGTTCTTCAATCGTAGGTTGTTTAATATTAACTTTTTTTCCGAACAATTCTTTAAACACTTGGGCCTGTTTAGTAAAACCAACAAAACCTGTCGACTTCACTTCTTTATAAAGGAACAAGCGATTTAATTCCTCGTCTAAATCTTGATTATCACCTTGTACAATTGAGTATTGTTCTTGAAGTTGATGACGAAAACCTTGCATAATAACTTCTCCATCTTTTATATGTACAAGATAGTCAGCAATTTTCTCTAAATCCGAAATAATATGGGTTGAAATAAATAAAGTCTTATGTTCGTCGAGTAATTCACTTTGTAAAATTTCTAACACTTCATTACGAACAATAGGGTCTAACCCCGCAGTTGGTTCGTCTAATATAAACAATTCAGCATGGTGACTCAAAGCTAGTGCTAAAGACAATTTCATTTTCATACCTGTAGAAAAATGTTTTATTTTTTCATCGAAAGGTAAATTGAATTTTTTTAAATAATTTTTAAATGCTTGTGAGTCCCAATCGGTATAAAATGGTGAAACCATTTTTTCAAGTTTTTTTGCAGTCCATTGTTGGTTAAAATAAACTTCTGAATAAACAAAACCTATTTTATTTTTTATCCATTTCGGTTTATTTGCTATTGGTTCACCAAATATTGATATATGACCATGATTAGGTTCTATAATATCCATTATCATACGAATTATCGTTGTTTTCCCTGCTCCATTAGCCCCAATGAATCCAGTTACAAATCCTTGAGGAATACTGAATGAAAGATTGTTTATTGAAAATGCACTACTTTGAAACGACACATCTTTTACTTCAATGACATTCATTCTTCTTCCTCCTCATAAATTAAAGCTAGTATTTCTTTTAATTCCTTGAGAGGCATATCTATTGTTTTAGCTTCTTTAATCATTAATCGAGCAAGATTTTCAATTACAAAGAATTGCTTTTCTTTTAATATGGAACTATCTTGTTCTTTAACAAATGTACCTTTTCCTCGGACAGTTGTTACGAATCCCTCTTTCTCAAGATCTTCATAAGCTCTTTTAGTTGTAATTAAACTCACCTGTAAATCTTTTGCAAGCTCACGCATCGAAGGTAAGTGGCTACCAGCTTCAACATACCCCTTTAAAATATTCTCTTTTATTTGTTGTTTGATTTGTTCATAAATGGGTTGTTCACTGGTGTTCTTCAATATAATTTTCATTGATGTCCCCCTTTAATAACTGTATATAAATAGTATACACACTATACATACTTTTGTAAAGGTAATTTTGCAAATACTTGTATTTGTTGGTATTAAAGCTACAAACTGTATATACATTATAGATACAATTCTATTTAAAAAATAAAACTCTATATCTAACGTCAAACGCTAATATAGAGTCTAAAATGTTATTTTCTGTTTTTCTTTCTATCATTATTACGATTAATAAAAGCACATATGATAAACATAATTGCTGCTAATAATAATTTAACACCTTGATTCTCGTGTCCTGTAGCCTGTAAATAATATCCAATAACAAATAAGATAATTGCCAAACTAACGAAAATCTTAGTTAAATGTTTCATCATAATCAACACCTCAATACATGTATTATAACAAATTAAAATTATAAATTTGCTTACTAAATACATTTAAAATTGAAAATATTAATCCATGTGTTACAATTTAATTGTATCCACGAATTACATTACACAACCCCTAACTTGTGACGGCAAGTTAGGGGCTTTTGTGTATGGTCATCTATTTATCTTTCCACTTAGATTCTAACCAAACACGAAATATAACGAGTATACCACCCGAAATTAATGTCACCATACCATCTAATAGCCACGACATTACACTACACCTCCAAATGAAAAGTGTCATATCTTATGATGACCTGACATTATTCTAACATAAAAAGCGAACAAATGTTCGCTTTTTATAAACCTAATTATCAATTCTTTGTAATCCTTATAGGAACACTTTATCTTTAAGGCATTTAAAGATAATATATTATTAAACACTAAAATAAAGTGAGGTTAAATAAATGAACCCATTAGCACAAAATTTAAATAATCAACTTGTTGATCATTGTCCAGAAATATTAAGTATGCTATCAAATCTAGGTCAATCAATGTATTATCCAAAAGGCATTTTATCTCAATCTGCTGATGCTAAAAAAACTAAATATAACGCTACAATTGGAATGGCTACTAATAAAAACGGGAAAATGTATGCTGATACTTTATTTGATGTCTATAATCATTTATCTCCAGATGAAGTCTTTCCATACGCCCCACCTCAAGGATTAGAAGCTTTAAGGGATTTATGGCAAGACAAAATGCTAAAAGAAAACCCTGATTTATCGAAAGAGACAATTACTAGACCTATTGTCACTAATGCGTTAACTCACGGGTTATCTTTAATAGCTGATTTATTTGTAGAGAGTGGAGATACTGTTTTAGTACCAACACATAATTGGGGTAACTACAAACTAATTTATGAAACACGTCATTCTGCAAATATTGAGACATATTCAATCTTTAACCAAGAAGGACATTACACAACAAATGATTTAGTTACTACTTTAGAAAATTTCAATCAAGACAAAGTCATTTTAATTTTAAATTATCCAAACAATCCTACCGGCTATACACCGAACAACGATGAAGTTACAACTATAGTTTCAGCGGTTCGTTCACTAGCTGAAAAAGGAACAAAAGTGATAGCTGTAGTAGACGATGCATATTATGGTTTATTCTATGAAGATGTTTATCGTCAGTCTATTTTTACTGCACTAAATCAAATTGAATCTAGCAATATTTTACCAATTCGTTTAGATGGTGCTACTAAAGAATTCTTTGCGTGGGGGCTACGTGTTGGTTTCCTTACATTTGGATTAAATAATAATGTTGCTAAAGAAGTGTTAGAAGCGAAAGTTAAAGGTTTAATAAGAAGTAATATTTCAAGTGGACCAATGCCTTCTCAAAGTGCTATTAAATACGTTTTAGAAAATCATGATGAATTTGATAAAGAAATTCAACAAAATATAGATACATTACAAGAAAGATATGAAGTTACAAAATCTGTTGTTTATGACGATAAATATAAAAATCATTGGCAAGCCTATGATTTTAATTCTGGTTATTTTATGGCAGTCAAAGTCAATGGCGTAAATCCTGAAGAACTACGTACCCATTTAATTAACGAATATTCAATCGGTATTATAGCGTTAAATGACTCAGATATCCGTATTGCTTTTAGTTGCATTGAAAAAGATGACATTCCACATGTTTTTGAATCAATCGCAAAAGCAATCGATGATTTAAAGTAAACGATTGATATAAATAAAAAGAGTAATTATGATGACATTGAAGAAGTATTGATATTCGATTTATTCATTCTATCGAAACTAAAAATAACTCGAAAGCTGTGATCTAAATGGTAATTATTTTTTCAATATTACTTATTATTACATTAATCTCCACGTCATATTATTTGTATCTTTACGCTTTTACTTCGAAAGGACATGTATCCAAAAATTTATATTTGTTCATAGGATCACTCATTCTATTTATCTTATTTGGAGCATGGTTATTAGATTTATTATAAATTTTCGGATTATAGTTCTTAATTAAAAGACGAGTCTTGGATATAATTCCTAGACTCGTTTTTATTTTTAGATAATATGGTTTTTCATATTGTTATCATCTTTCGAAAGTTAAATTATCTTTATATTTCTGTTTTCTTCCATTTTCTAATTTTAGTTCTAAATGACTTAAATGGTGCTACGGTGTTAATGTGAATCCATTTCCAAACTGGCCATTTGGAAGGCGTTGATGAAGCCCATTGCCTTTTTCCACTCTCAAATAATGTTTCATTATCTAAACTTTTAATTAAATCAATAATGCTATCTACTTCCTTATTGAACTGATTAATAAGTTGTTCTAATGTGTAGTTTGAGTACGTTTTATAGAATTCTTGATATAATCCTCCTAAATTATTCCACTTATAGTCAGGACTGGGAGTTACAACTGGTATATTATTTTTATTATCATTCTCCCACGATTGAATTAAATTCAACCATCCAAGCTGGTATGCGATCATCTGTGCAGGTGTTCTATCGACACCAATTTTATATACATCCTTATCTGATTCTGATACATCACTAAATTCATTAATAAAAAGTTCAGCCCTCTTACTAATTTCAAATATTAAATCATCTTTATTTGAATAAGTCTGCATCTTATCACCGCCTAGCATTTATATATTTATTATATATTGTAATGCACATTTAATCAGTTTAAATAAACATTTATATTAAGATTTCCCATTAAAAAAGACGCTTTTCGAATGTGATTATTTTTCGAAAAGCGCCTAAATTATTTAATTTAGTTAAGTTTGTATGACTTACATCATACATGGCATTAAGTATCATTTAAAATAGATATAAATAGAGAGTAAAAATCCTATAATATCAATGTTTTCAATTTTGAATTTTTCTATTATTTTTAGTTATTTTATTCTGTTATGTCATAATTATGTCATTGGATTTATAGTATTCATACTTTTATTTCTCTTAAAAGTTAATGTCCTTTATGTTTTTCTTTAGCTTTATTTTTCTTAATTTGTCTTTTTCTTTCTTTAATCCATTCTCTATTTGCCTTATTTTTTTCTTAGATAGTTTTTTTAGTTTTCTCTTGTTCTTCTTTTATAGCTATTTGTGCTTTAGTAAAATTTTTTGGGCTTTTTTGCTCTTTTGCTACTTGTCTTTTCAATCTTTTAGGATTGATTTTTCGTTTTTTTCTTTTAGTTCTAATACTAGTCTTTGTATTATCGATCATTATTAATAGATAATTCTCTAAAAAATAAAAGACTTCTCCATCATCTGGTTCTGTACCAAGATATATTTAATGAATTTAGATTTACTTCCTACTTTGTATTCAACTAATCCAACATAGAATTGTCCGTCGTGAAATTTAGATAGCTACATGCTATCCCTCCTCTTATTTATTCAGAAATGATAGACGACCTGAGGAGGAAGGTTACTGACATATAAATTATCTGCATTGGGACTACCAACCCAATTGTGTTTTTTACATTTCTATATATATTTTAAAATAAATCATAAAAATTCCAACAGAGTAATCAAAGAATATAGTTTTTAATTATTCTAGGCTTGCCAATTCTTTTTGCTTCTTTTCTGCATCTTTCGAACCCATTTATGCCAGCCCTAACTAAATAATCCAAATACATCATTTTCCTCTATTTGATTAGGTACACCTTTAAAAAAATCACTTTTATCTGAATAATCATTATACTTTTCATTTATAGTGGTATTATCTAAATCATTTTATTTTTTATTAATTATATGGTTAGGAGTGTTATTATAAAAAGGAAGTTGTAAATTTGTAAGCAAATCTCATATACTTTAAAAATATGTTCCAGCATAGCCCATATAAAAATGGTTAGTGTCGACTTTACCATTGACAACTGACGCAAGTGCATAGGCTTTCAAACCATTTTGTTTATCGTCTCGTTTTTCAATGACCTTAAAATTCTGACCATTCAAGTCATATTCACGACCTTTTTCAAATCTTTATAAGACTCATCAGCAACTTTAAATGACAATTTATTAGAAAATTTCATAATAAAATACTCCTTAATATTATAAAAATAAGAGGTGGACGATGAAAGTAAAAATTATAATTCTTATATTGATATTGTCACTTATTGGATTAGGAGGCTACACTTTGAGCAAAAATAAAAAAGAGAATTTCATTATGACACAAGAAAAGCGTATAGATTTATACTTCAAACATAATCTAAAAAATTATCAAACCATGAAAATTAACAACTTCAAAAAGAGTCCTATGAAAGGATACTTTATTGATGGTTATATTAATGATGATAAAAGCTTAGAGTTTGAGGCCCATGTATCAAGTGCAGATGATCACCAGTTTACTGGGGATGTAGGATATGACCCAGATGGTGTAGGTAAACTTTTTAAAGAAAAAAATGCTAAGGATAAATTAACACCTAATGATATTATTAAGAAAGAAAATTTAAATAAAAAAGACTATGAAGCAGACCCACCTCTAATTTGGGGTTTTTAACATTAGAAAATCACTAACTACTCAACCGAATAAATAGTTAGTGATTTTCATTTGTACTAGTTAGTTGCTTATTTTATTTTCTTAACTAACTCTTCATCACCAACTGCTGAATTTGTTAATAATTGTATTAACTCGTTAGCACTTAATACACTTTCGTCAAAGCCCTTTTTCCATATTTCAAAGCCTAAAAAAGACGCTTCCCATAAGTTTAGTCAACTCATGGAAAACGTCAGTAAAGAATTATTTTAATAGGTTTCGTTCAAGTGAACTAAGCCTATTGTATTTTTTGGTTTTTTTATGTCATTATTATGTCATTCAGAATTATAAAACACCTTTAATTCAACCTTTATTGGTCGTTTTACATCATACCGGGCATGCCACCCATACCTGGATTATCATTATTATCTGGTTCAGGGATAGTTGCAACTACTGCTTCTGTAGTTAAGAACATCGCAGCAACACTTGCCGCATGTTGTAAAGCTGAACGTGTAACTTTAGTTGGGTCTACAATACCTTCTTCAAGCATGTTTACCCATTCATTTGTCGCAGCGTTAAATCCAACACCTGCATCTGCATGTTTTAATCTTTCAACAATAACTGAACCTTCTAGCCCAGCATTTTCAGCGATTTGACGTACAGGAGCAGATAAAGCTTTAAGTACGATATTAACACCTGTTGCAACGTCACCTTCAGCTTCGATTTCATCTACTTTATTATAAATATTTACTAATGCAGTACCACCGCCAGCAACAATACCTTCTTCAACTGCAGCACGTGTAGAGTTTAAGGCATCTTCAATACGTAATTTACGTTCTTTCAATTCAGTTTCAGATGCAGCACCTACTTTAATGACTGCAACGCCACCAGCTAATTTAGCTAAACGTTCTTGCAATTTCTCTCTGTCAAAGTCAGAATCAGTTTCTTCAATTTGTGCTTTAATTTGACTCACACGAGCATCAATACTATTGTCATCTCCATCACCATCGACAACTGTAGTATTATCTTTTGTTACTTCAACTTTATTAGCACTACCTAACATATCAATTGAAGCATCTTTTAATTCTAAACCTAAATCATCTGTAATAACTGTAGCTCCAGTTAAAATAGCTAAGTCTTCTAACATTGCTTTACGTCTATCACCGAATCCAGGTGCTTTTACTGCAACTGCAGTAAATGTTCCACGCATACGGTTTAATACGATATTTGTTAAAGCGTCTCCTTCAACTTCGTCTGCTACAATTAAGATTGGACGACTAGATTGAACAACTTGTTCTAATAAAGGTAAGATATCTTGGAATGAAGAGATTTTTTTATCTGTTACTAAAATATATGGTCTTTCTAACTCAGCAATCATTTTATCTGAATCTGTAACCATGTATGGTGATTGATACCCTCTATCAAATTGCATACCTTCAACCACTTCTAATTCTGTATCAAGTCCATTTGATTCTTCAATAGTAATGACACCATCATTACCTACTTTATCCATTGCTTCAGAAATGTATTTACCGATTTCTTCATCAGCTGCAGAAATAGCACCTACTTGTGCAATTTCATTTTTATTTTCAACTTTTTGAGAAATATCATGTAGAGCTTGAACAGCTACTCTTACTGCTTTATCAATACCCTCACGTAATCCTACTGGGTTAGCACCACTTGTTACATTTTTCAATCCTTCTTGAATCATTGCTTGTGCTAATACAGTTGCAGTTGTTGTACCATCACCAGCAATTTCGTTTGTTTTATTAGCAACTTCTTGAACTAATTTAGCTCCCATATTTTCATAAGGATCTTCTAATTCAATCTCTTTAGCAATTGTGACACCATCATTTGTAATTAATGGTGCTACATATTCTTTATCTAATACAACGTTACGCCCTTTAGGTCCGATTGTAACTTTAACGGCGTTAGCTAATTTATCGACACCACGTAACATAGCTTGTCTTGCATCTTCAGAAAATTTAAGGTCTTTAGCCATTGATTATACCTCCATTGTTTAAAATAGTTTAATAGTACTTATTGTTTATTATTTATAAATTTTAGTCTTCAATTATAGCAAGTAAATCTTCAACATTTAAAATTAAGTATGTTTCATCTCCACGTTTAACTTCTGAGCCAGCGTATTCCTGGAATACAACTCGATCTCCTTCTTTAACCTCTGGAGCAACCTTTTCACCATTGTCTAAAACTCGTCCAGTTCCAACAGCTACTACTATACCTTCGTTAGACTTTTCTTTTGCACTGTCAGTAAGTACAATGCCACTTTTTGTTGTTTGTTCTTGTTCTTTGCGTTCAATAATCACACGATTTCCTAATGGTTTAAGCATGATCGTTCCTCCTTAACAGGTTCCTTTTTAGCACTTAAATATAATGAGTGCTAATCTATATTTTATATTAATCAAATTTGGTCAATTTTTCAAGCGAAAGGGTTATCTATATTTTGTATAACTCACAATTTTGCGATAAACTAACTAATGTTGATTAATTTTTTGGAGGAATAGTATGAGGAGAATTTGGGTAGCATTTCTTACCATTGTTATTTATGCATTAGCACAGTTCTTACCCTTACTTGCACAGCAATTACCTTTCTTTAAAGATTTAAAAGGGATGGAACTTGCAAAAGCTGGCGTATACACTCAAGTTATTTTATTTGTAATAGCAGCATTATTAATAATTTGGTTAAATAGTATTATAAAAAATCCAACAGCACTGGAGCGAGGTTATAAAGAACCTAAACGCTACATTTTACCTTGGGCTTTATTAGGATTTGTTGTCGTGATGATTTATCAAATGGTAGCTAGTCTAATCACTATGTGGTTAGTTGGACAACCACAGCAAAGTCCAAATACTGAGAGAATTATGGCAATTGCAAAACAGCTTCCAGTTTTCATATTATTAATCTCAATAGTTGGCCCAATTCTAGAGGAATACATATTTAGAAAAGTTATATTTGGTGAAATCTATAATAAAATTAAAGGAAATCGAATTGTTGCGTTCTTAATCGCTTCAATAGTAAGTTCAATTTTATTTGCGATAGCACATAACGATGTTAAGTTTTTCTTCATATATTTTGGTATGGGTATGTTATTCTCACTTGCTTATGTTTTAACTAGACGTATTGCGGTTCCAATTATCATTCATATGTTACAAAATGGTTTTGTAGTGGCAGTCCAATTTTTCTTTGGTGACACAGTTAAACATTTACAAGAACAAAGTAATTTTATAATTCATTTTCTATTTTAATAAATGAACGCATCTATTAATCTCATCATTTTAAATGACAATAATAGATGCGTTTTCTATTTTAGTTTTTAATTTTCCTATAAATAAACCTACCTGTAACACCTACGAAAATCATAATTATAGATGTAATTAAAGCAATGTTTATGTTTTTATATTTGTCTTTATTTTCCGCTTCTTTACTTTTTTCATTGGTATCTATAATTTTATCATTATCATGGCTCTGTATGTCTGCATCCTCTTTTTTATCTCTATCACTTGGCTTTTTCAATTCAGGCATAGATCCGATTTCTCCTGTTATAAGTGCCAATACTTGCTCATCTAAATTTTTATAATACTTTTTCGAATTTAAAGGGTTAAAATATTCAAATCTAAAATAGTTAGAACCTTTTTGTAAATAATCTAAGTATTCATTATTAAATGATTGTTTTCGGAAAAGCCTGTAAAAATCTTGATTCGAGATATACTCATTATTATTTCCCAACCGGTTTACCTGATTTATAATATATGGATTGTATTTATATGAACCAGTTGCTAAACTATTTAATCTATTTAATAGCATTGACTTGCTATAAAACGGAACTTCACTTCGCATATTGTCATTATTTGAATAAGTTTCAATATGACTTTGTCGATGATTTTGTTGTAAGTTATCGCCATAGTGCCATTGATTAGTATTAGACCCACTCATAATTGATTGATTTTGATTTCTGTTAGAATGAGATGTCGAGTTGCCATTATTCTTGTGTGGGGAAATTTGATGAATCATTGAATCAGATACACTGTTGTTGTGATGATTAGAACCAGTTGAATGGTTTCCGTTTGTTGAACCATTATTATTATTAAAAACGGGTTTATTAGGTTTTACTGTATCATTGGTACTTGAGTGACCTAAATGATTGCCTGGATAGTTACTATTATTATTTGAATTGCTATTGGAATTATTTTGCGAACCATTATTTGATCCATTTGATCCAGAATTTGAATGATGATCACCTTGATTTGAACCAGAATTTCCATCATGTTTAGGTGGTTGCTGATGATTGCCACTGTCTCCTGGCTTATTTCCTCCATCATCTTGCTCGCCTGAGTCATTATTCCCTGGATTGTTTCCATTGTCGGGTTTACCTGAATCATTATCTCCTGGTTGTTCTCCGTCATCTGGGTTGCCTGAATCATTGTCTCCTGGTTGCTCTCCATCATCTGGATTGCTTGATGAATCATTGTCTCCTGGTTGCTCTCCGTCATCTGGGTTGCCTGAATCATTGTCTCCTGGTTGTTCTCCATCATCTGGGTTGCCTGAATCATTGTCTCCTGGCTGTTCTCCGTCATCCGGATCACCTGAATCATTATCTCCAGGGTGTTCTCCGTCATCTGGATTGCTTGATGAATCATTGTCTCCTGGTTGCTCTCCGTCATCTGGATTGCTTGATGAATCATTATCTCCTGGTTGCTCTCCGTCATCTGGATTGCTTGATGAATCATTATCTCCTGGTTGTTCTCCGTTATCCGGATTGCTTGTATCGTTGTCTCCAGAATTATTTGTGTCATCACCATTATTTAAATCAGTATTACTGCCTAAGTTACTATTATCAGATGAGTCACTTTGATCCACAGTATTATCACTATTTTCATTAGCATCATTCTCATTATTTGATGATGAATTGCTTTCACCGCTATTTTGATTATTATTATTTTTTCCTAATTCAGTTGAATCTTGGGTATCAGATTGATGATTTTCATTGATGTTATTACTACTATTTTGACGTTCTTGGGTATCCGTATCAGAACTAACATTACTACTATCAACTACATTCGTAGCTTGTTGATTACTTTCTGCAGCTTTTACGATGCTCTCATGCCCTAGCATAGATGTGCCTATAGCTAAAATGAGACCTGTATGAGCTATTTTCTTTTTCATCAATCTTCCACCTCCTTGTTTTATAACACTTACAGTATAAAGAATATTTACATATAATGCATTGAAATAAGGTTAATGATAAAAAATATTAATATATTTGACATTTTTTGTTAAAAAACATTTTACATATTTGAGTATAATATTTATACTAGAGATATAACTTATATAAACAAAGGAGATTTAACATGGGCTTATTTAGCAAATCAAAAACAAAACCATTTTTACAAGAAATCGAAGATAGACGTACTATCTATAGCACTGAAACAACAATTTCAATTAGTGATAAAGAACTAGAAGATATGATAGAACATATTATTAAATACACACCTTCAGCTTTTAATTCTCAATCTACTAGAATCGTATTGTTATTAAATGACCAACATCACAAATTCTGGGACAATACTAAAACAGTATTAAAAGATGTTATGGGACCTGACCGTGATTTCACTCCAACTGAACAACGTATCGACGGATTTAAACATGCATATGGCACAATTCTTTATTTCGAAGACGAAGATGTTATTAAAGGTTTACAAGAACAAATGCCAAATTATGCTGATAACTTTGCTAATTGGTCAGTTCAAACAAACGCAATGCATCAATTTGCAATTTGGACTGCATTAAGTTCAAAAGGAATTGGCGCTTCATTACAACATTACAATCCTTTAGTAGATCAAATCACTACACAAGAATTTGACATCCCTGCTTCATGGAAACTTGTTGCTCAAATGCCATTTGGTGACATCCGTGAAAAAGCTGGTGAAAAAGAAATACAACCAACTAACAATAGATTAATAGTTAAAAAATAATCTACATTCATTGATATCGATTAGATCAACAATTCAAGACTCAGTTTCTCTAGGATTCATTTCTTTGTTGAAATTGAGTCCTTTTTATATTTATTTTCAAAAATAAAGCATTTTAATCATCACTTTCAAATTTTGATTTTCTTATTCTATTTTAGTAAATTAGAGATAATCATGGGATGAGGAGATTTTTAAATGAAAATACAATTATTTCAATTTTATGTATCATACGGCAATGTAGAAAAAAATGAAAATAAAATAAAAAATTGGTTCGAAAATAAGTTGGAGGAAGATACAGAGGTTGTTGTTCTTCCTGAAATGTGGAATAACGGATATGCATTGGATGAATTAAATGAGAAAGCAGATAGAGAACTTAGCAGAAGCTTTCCCTTTATCCAATCCTTAGCTAAACAATATAACGTCGATATCGTAGCTGGATCTGTATCAAATATTAGAAATGGGAAAGTTTATAATACTGCATTTACCGTTTCTAAAAACGGACATAGAATAAATAAGTACGATAAAGTTCACTTAGTCCCTATGCTAGATGAGCCGACATATTTAGAAGATGGCAAAGCGGTACCAGAACCATTTCCTCTATCTTCAGGTACTCAAGCTACACAAATTATTTGTTATGATTTAAGATTTCCAGAGTTATTAAGATATCCCGCGCGTAATGGTGCGCAGATAGCTTTTTTTGTAGCTCAATGGCCAACACCTAGATTGAATCACTGGAGAGTCTTACTTCAAGCACGTGCAATTGAAAATGACATGTTTGTTATTGCTTGTAACGGAACTGGAAATGACGGTAATACTGATTACGCTGGTCATTCAATGATTATCAATCCAAATGGTGATATATTAGCTGAATTAGGCCAGGATGAGGACACAATCGCATTTAATATTGAATTAAATGAAGTTGATGTTCAACGTGAAAATATTCCTGTATTCAAAAATTTAAAACCAAATCTATATAAATAGTTACTAATCTGTATCCAATTTTATGGATACAGTTTTTTTTACAAAAAAAGTCACGAGCTTGGGAGGAACTCGCGACTTTCATATTAAGGGAATGTTTTTACAGTTATTTCAATCTTTTGGGGATGTTATTAATTATGAAAATTTTACGATAGCTTACATCCTGAAAATATTTAACTTCTATATCTTACAATAGCTAAGTTAAACACTTTCCACTGAGTTTAAACTTCAGTAACTTTACTTAAGTCATTAATAAGTTGGGATGGCTTATTAATGAACTCGTTTAACTACACGAAGAAAACAAAGTAAGAAACTTCATATTAACAAGAAGTCACTTTAGTAATAATGATCAATGGGACATTACTACTATTGCAATGGTTTCATAACCATTAATAACACTTACAACATATGGTAAAGGTGTCAATAATTTCGCAACTACAAACAAAATTATTTAACTCAATTACCAAACAATAACTATTAAATTTAAAGACTAAGATTATTAAGTTTTTATCACTTGTAAGTGATATGAGTCTATTTAAACACAACCTATGAATAAATAATTAATTATTTCTTAAATCGCATTTTTTTATACATGACTGTATTATTTTATATGTTAAAATATTACTTGTAATTTCAATATAACAGTTAAGT
Organism: Staphylococcus sp. GDX7P312P; assembly: GCF_008385775.1. NCBI lineage: Bacteria > Bacillati > Bacillota > Bacilli > Caryophanales > Staphylococcaceae > Staphylococcus > Staphylococcus sp. GDX7P312P. Next base: position 64,678 of record NZ_VUKI01000028.1, read on the forward strand.
ATTTATTTTGAACAGTTAAGCATAAGTACCCAGACCCATTGCACTAAATTGTATAATTGATATAAGGAGAGTGGCACACCATTGAAAGCAATTGATAATAAGATTGAGCAATTCGCATTATATTTGCAACGCAAAAATAATCTTGATCATATTCAATTTTTGAAAGTAAGATTGGGATTACAAGTTGTTGTAAGCAATCTAGCAAAAACAATTGTGACATATGGTGTTGCACTTATCTTCCATACATTTCTATACACTTTATTTACACATGTTAGTTATTTTTTAGTTAGACGTTATGCACACGGGGCACATGCAAAATCATCATTGCTATGTCATGTTCAAAATTTAGCTTTATTTGTAGCATTACCCTGGTTGCTAGTATATTTTCAAGTGAATCTGGGTATTATGTATTCTGTAGTTGCAATTGGGACTGTTTTAATTATTTACTATGCTCCTTCAGCAACTAAGAAACAACCAATTCCTAGTCACTTAAAAATGAAAAAGAAGTTATTATCAATCATCATAACAATGGTTTTATTAATAATTTCATTTTTAGCACCAGAACCGTTTAAGCAATTAATTTTATTAGGAATTACACTTGAGAGCATTACATTATTACCAATCTTTTTTCCTAGGGAGGATTATTAACTATGACAGTATTATTCGATTTGTTTATTAAATTTTTCTCATTTTTATTAGAATCTGTAGGTACATTAGCATCTTATACTCCATGTGCTACGTACTTTGATGAGCCAGAAGTTCCTGAAGAGTTAACTAACTTAAATAGATAATAAATGTTAGAAAGTGTGAGAGAAGTATGGATGTATTATCAAACGTTCCATTGGCTTTTTTTCAAGGGTTTCTCTTATTTTTAATCGCTAAAATTATTTTAGACATAAGTTATACTAAAAGGGATTATTTAGCCATTCTAGTGGTTATAATCCCTTCAGCCTTTTTATTTATTTACTTGGGCAGTATATCAATTTTATATTTATTAATTGGTTGTGGCTTAATCTTGTATACAAAGGTTAAGCTGTATTCGTTGATTGCTGTATTAAGTAGCGCCATTCTTATGTTTTTCGGTAATTTTTTAGGTTTTTTATTTGTGGTTTTAGTTGAAAATCACACTCAAAATTACGTAATAATTTCCTTTTCATACATAGTTATATTTTTTGCTATTTCATTAGTTTTGGCCTTTTCAGTTCAAATTTTATTAAAAAAACTAATGCAATCTTATTTGTCCATCAATAAAACTTATTTAACTATCATTTCATTAGTATTAGTTTTATCTTTTATTATCTTGTATGTTTATTCTCAAATACCTAATATAAATAATTCATCTTTAAAAATGTACGGTTTAATTTTCATTGGAATTATTCTTTTCTTTACTGTTCTAATTATTTTCATATCTAACTATATGATTAAAGAACTTCGTTATAAACGTAACATGGAAGAGATTGAAACATACTACGAATATACGTTACAAATTGAGTCAATTAACAATGAAATGCGTAAGTTTAGACATGATTACGTGAACATCTTAACTACAATGTCTGAATATATTCGTGAAGATGATATGCCTGGATTAAGACAATATTTTAATGAAAATATCGTACCTATGAAAGATAATCTTCAAATGAAGTCTATTAAAATTAATGGAACTGAGAATTTAAAAGTACGTGCGATTAAAGGCTTAGTTACCACTAAAATTTTACAAGCTCAAGAAAAAAACATTCCAATTAGCATAGAAGTACCTGAGTTAGTAGAACATATAGAAATGAACACGATTGATCTTAGTCGTATCATTGGAATTATTACTGATAACGCAATCGAAGCATCTGAAACGCTTGAAGATGCGTTAATACGTATCGCTTTTATTAATACAGATTCTTCCGTCATGTTTATTGTTATGAATAAATGTAAAGAAGATATGCCACGTATTCACGAACTATTTCAAGAGCGCTTTTCAACTAAAGGAGAAAATAGAGGTCTTGGATTAAGTACTCTGAAAGAAATTACTGACTCTACTGAAAATGTATTGCTAGATACCACAATAGAAAATGGCTACTTTATACAAAAAGTAGAAATCATTAACAATTAGTCATAAGGATGTGTAATCATGAAAATATTCATTTGTGAAGATGATGTAAAACAACGCGAAAATATGGTTTCAATTATTAATAATTACATTATGATTGAAGAAAAACCTATGGAGATTGCGCTTGCAACAGACGATCCTTATGAAGTCATTGAAAAATCTAAAGAGATGAATGATGTCGGATGTTACTTTCTTGATATTCAATTAGAGGCTGATATCAACGGTATTAAATTAGGTAGTGAAATTCGTAAGTATGACCCTATTGGAAATATCATATTCGTTACAAGTCATAGTGAGTTAACGTACCTAACCTTTGTTTACAAAGTGTCAGCAATGGATTTTATCTTTAAAGATGATCCAAGCCAATTACAGTCAAGAATTATTGATTGCTTAGAAACTGCACACACTCGCTTAAAATTATTATCTAAAGAAAGTACTGTTGAGACGATTGAATTGAAACGAGGAAGTAATTCAATTTATGTTCAATATGATGACGTAATGTTTTTCGAATCATCTACAAAATCACATCGATTAATCGCACATTTAGATAATCGTCAAATTGAGTTTTATGGCAATTTAAAAGAACTTGCACAACTTGATGAGCGGTTCTTTAGATGTCACAACAGCTTCGTTGTTAATAGACATAATATTGAATCCATAGATTCAAAAGAACGTATTGTCAATTTTAAAAACGGTGAGCACTGTTATGCTTCAGTTCGTAATGTTAAAAAAATATAGTTATTTCCATCAAACTTTTTAAATATAAATTTCATTACAGAAGTAAGAATAATTGAGAATATCACGTATAAAAAAGCCAGTAAATGAACTACTAAAATCATTTACTGGTAATTTTTATCATTAATTTAATTCAGTTGTAACATCTTCAATTGTAGGAATACTCTCTATTGCACCATATTTAGTTGTAACCTTTGCGGCCACCATATTGCTAAATTTGAGAATGTCCTGTCCTTCTTCTTTAAGCAACTTAGTAATATTTAATTCGTCACTCAATAGCATTCTACTTATTGCAGCTCCTATAAATGCATCCCCTGCGCCAGTTGTATCAATTGCTTTTACTTTAAATCCTTCATGGTATATCTTAGTCCCATCTTTTAAAATGATACTTGCACCTGCAGCACCTTGAGTATATATAACCGCTTCTACAGATCCCTCAAATAATGATTGAATAGCTTTATCTTCATCCGCTTCACCAGTTATAAATTCTAGCTCTTCATCTGAAATTTTAATCACATTAGCTTTCGGTAAAAATTCATGTATTGCTTCTTTACATGCTTCAGCATTTTGCCAAAGAGGTAAACGAACATTAGGATCAAAAACAATGGTTGCATTTGCTGACTTAAATTTATTTACCATAGCTTTGTGAGCTTCTTTCATATTACTTTCAACTAAATCAACAGAACAGAAATGTAATACATCGTTTGGATTAATCGTAATTTCATTTAGATATTCAGCTTTATAAAGCATATCAGCTGAGGGTTTACGATAAAATGAAAAATCTCTTTGTCCATCTTCTTTTAAACTCACAAATGCTAGTGCAGTATTAGCTTCATCTGTTCGCTTTATAAATTGAGTACCTACACCAATATTTTTTAAAGTTTCTACAATAATGTCTCCAAATGCATCATTACCTAATTGAGTGACCATTTCAGTGGAGGCACCCATTTTTCGAGCAACACTCACAACATTAGCTGGTGCACCTCCAACCTGCCTACTAAACTGTTCAACATCTTTAAGTTCAGAGTTCTTAACATTTGGAATAAAATCTATTAATGCTTCACCTATCCCATATAATTTTCTCATTTTTTACTCATCCTTAAGTTCATATTTAGTGAATTTTAAATATACTTGTCCAGTCTCTGTTGAAGTTTCTATACCTGTAGCATTTTCATTTGGAAATATTCTTGATGTTAAAACACGTTCCCCATCATTACAGAATATTTCAATACTAGATGTATCAACAAATATTTGCAAACGTGTTAGAGGAGAATCCAATATCGTACTTCTCGTTAAATCTTGAACATTATCAGGCAATAATCCACTCTCTGAGCGATCTAATGTAATTTTTTGTTCCCTTGTATTGTAAATAATTTTGGTGTTATTTTGTTTTGAGGTACGTAATTCAAAATAAATTTTTGAAGCGTCATTTTCAATAACGTCAATAATTAGTTCATATTGTTTGCCTTCATATGGATGTAATTTTCGGTTAAATTTATTTGCATAACCTAATGCCGTTTCTTTGTTTTTACGTAATCTTTCAAGACCTTTAAACGGGCGTTGTCGTAATTGATTATTCTCTATTGTTAGTACTCTAGGTATCGTTAAACAATGTGCCCATCCTTCTTCATCAGTAGGATAATTTATTTCTGGTAAGCCCATCCAACCTATTAAAACTCGATTGCCATTTTCATCTAAAAAAGTTTGGGGTGCGTAAAAATCAAAACCATTATCCAGTTCTACAAATTCACTATGATCAAAGGATAATGAATCAAAATTTAAATCCCCAATTAAATAGCCTGATTGATATATATTTCTAAACTGATCCCCTTGTGGTTCTATTCCTTGAGGGCTGAACAGTAAGATATCCTTAGAATCTAATTTAAAATAATCGGGACATTCCCACATATAACCAAAGTTTTTTAATTTAGTATCAATTTCTCCACAATATGACCATTGATTTAGTTGCTTATCATTCGTTTTATAAATAAGGCAGCAACCAAGTTCCTCGTTTGTTTGAGCACCTATAATCGCATAATATTCATCATTTAATTCAAAAACTTTAGGATCTCTAAAATGACTTGTATACCCTTCAGGTTGTGAAGGAATTACGGGTGCATCAAATTTAGTAATCTCTCCATTACTTTGAACTTTAGCGATAATCTGACTAGCATATCGGTTCCATTGTTCATCACGATGATTGCCTGTATACATGTAATATAAATCTCCATTATGCTCAAAAGCACTACCACTGTAGACACCATGGCTATCATAATATGTATCGGGTTTAATTAAGGTATCTTGTGGTTCAAACGTCACTAAATCATCACTAGTATAATTAAACCAATATTTCAATCCATGCACTGCTCCTAATGGGAACCATTGATGTGAAACATAATATTTGCCGTTATGATAAATTAATCCATTAGGATCATTTAGCAAACCAGTTTCAGGTTGAATATGAAATGTTTGACGAAATCTTGAGGTTTTAACTTGTTGCTTGAGATTTTCTAAGTACTTTTTATCAACGTCTTCAATACGACGATAACGTTCTTCTCTTGACCATTCAGCCATATTATTCCTCCAAAATAATTTAAATCTAAATTTACTACAATTTTATCATTGATTATGGTATCGGTTCCATAGTTTTAAATATTTTTAAAAATTCTCTATTTCAACAGGAATGACAGTTTTAGATACTGCATTTTTAGAAAAAATTAATTCATTCAATTGGTTCATGGCATATGTGCCAGCTTTAAAATAATTGAATTTAACTGTCGTAATAGCGGGTGTAACAAGTTGTGTCATTGGGTCTCCCCCAAATCCAAAAATTTGATAATTTCTAGTAGCATTGTTTTGTTGAGAATAAAATTTATGAATTGCTAATGCAATAGGATCTGTTGCTCCAATTAACGCATCGATACCACTAGCATTTTTCAACTTCTCAGAAACATCATTTTTTGCCTCTTCATATTTAAAAGAAGTTAAATAAATTTCAGGATAAACATCGTATTTTTTCAAACCATCAATAATACCTTGTTTACGTTTGACTCCTACAGCAACGTCCTCCTCACTTACACCAAAGAATACAACATTTTTATGCTTTTTACGCCCTATCTGTTCCCCTACTATAAAACCTGCTTGATAATCATCATGAATTATACTATGTAAATTGGGATAGGATTGTCCAACCAGAATTACCGGTACATTTAATTTTTCAATTACTTCCAAGTGTTCATCAGTCAATGTAGTAGCCATTAATATGATGCCATCCACTTTACTTCTTGAAAATGTCTCCAAGGCCTCGATTTCAGCACGTATATCTAAACCAGTATAGTTAAGTAATAATTGATATTGATGTTGATGGCATACAGATACAATTCCTTTCACAGTTTCATCAACCGCATGTGAATTCATCCTTGGAATGATAGCACCAATAAGATTCGTATGCTTAGCTCTTAAACTTTGAGCAAACTGATTCGGCTGATAATCATGTTCTTCAATAATTCGACTTAATTTTTCTTTAGTTTGAGGGCTTACTGAGCCACCATTTAAAAAGCGGGAGACCGTGCTTTTAGATACTCCCGCTAATTTTGCGATATCTGATATATTTTTCATTAGATTAATCACCTAAATTAGTTTTCATTTAAAGATTATTTTATCACAGAAATAATCTCTCAAAGTAACTTTTTTAATATGTGTTAGCCTAATAATATTATCAATATCTCTTATTTAATTTGTTTAGTTCTCCATAAAAATAGGCTTTCTCACCATGAACAAGTTGATCTAAACCTGCTTTATCTTCTTCTTTAGTAGTAGCGATAGGCATTATTTTCTGTAAAATTTTTCCTATAATCCATGTTAAAACAATGGTATAACACAATACCACGACAACAGCTAGTATTTGAATTAAGACTGAGTGTACATCTCCTGTATAGATTAAACCATTTGATACATCATTATTAACATGTTGTGATTGAAAAACACCGGTAAGAATGGCACCAACAATTCCTCCAGCGCCATGAATACCAAATGCATCAAGTGTATCATTATATTTATACTTCACTTTAATTACATTAATAACAAGATAACAAACGATTCCACCTGCAAATGAAATAATAAAAGCACTGAAATAACTAACGTAGCCTGCTGCCGGTGTAATAGCGACTAACCCTGCCAACACGCCTGATAACAACCCAAGTAAACTTAATTTCTTAGTAATACAGTACTCAACTACTAACCAGCTAAAAGCGCCACCACTTGCAGCAATAATCGTATTTACAAATGATGTTAATGCGACATCATTTAAAGTATATGCACTACCTGTGTTAAATCCATACCAACCTATCCATACTAAAATACCGCCAATTAAAGTGATTAAAAGATTATGTGGCTGTATTTTTTCAATTTTTTTACCATTACCTATCATAATAGCCAAAATTAGTCCTGAGAGTCCAGATGTGATATGTACAACTGTACCACCTGCATAATCAAGCGCACCAAGTTGTTGAATCCAACCTCCGCCCCACACCCAATGAGCAACTGGACTATATATTAAAATCACCCATAAAAAGATAAAGATAATAAATGGAAAGAATTTCATACGTTCAGCGATTGAACCTGAAAGTATTGAAACTGCAATTGTACAAAACATCATTTGGAATAGCATAAATAATGCAAATGGAATATGCGGACTTAATTGATCATTAACTGCAAAGCCAACATGCTGTAGCCCAATTAAATCAAAATTCCCTATCAAAGCATTTCCAGTTCCAAAACTTAATGAAAATCCTAATGCAACCCATGTGAAAGTCACGATAACCATTGCTGCCATACTTTGCATTACTGTATTCAAAACATTCTTTGATTGAACTAGACCACCGTAAAACAAGCTAAGACCTGGTGTCATAATCCATACGAGTAAAGTGCAAAGAAATAAAAAAATTGTGTCATCCATCTTCATAATTACCACTTCCTTTAAAAATATCATAATGATACTAAATTGAAATAGCAAAAATACGTAAGATAAAATGACACAATATGTTACATAATATAACAAAGACACTTTATATGCCTATTTGTTTTAAGCTTTCTGAATTGTAATTGTCCATGAAGCATCGTCTAATTGTTCATAATTCGTAACTGGATAACCTTGCTCGGCTGCCCAATTAGGAATAGCTTCTGTTGCTTGTGTACAATCAAAATCAATTTTAAGTTCATCACCACTATCTAGTGTTTGCATTTTCTTTTGCGCTTCTATTAATGGGAATGGACAAACCATACCTACAGTACCTAATTCATATAACATTGTATTACCTCCAAATTAATTAAGTTGTTTGTACTTGCTTTGTCGCTGATGTTGCTTGAGACTTAGATGTTTGTTTTTCTAATTTTTTCATTGGTCTAATAAATATAAAGTAACTCATAAACCATACACCTAAAATCATAGAACCAAGTGCTATCCATCCTTTCCAAGACATGATAGCAGTTTCTACTAAACCATTTCCAATTGAACATCCTCCAGCTACTGAAGCACCAAATCCCATACAAATACCACCAATAGCACTATTGCGAATGGTCTTCTTATCAGGTAATCGCCATTTAAATTCACGTGATCCTTTAGCAGCAATATAAGAACCTAAGAATATACCTAAAATCAATAATACTCCCCAATCAATTAGCTTAGTATCACCAGTAATTAAAAAGGTAATTAAGTTTGCTGAAGGTGTAGTAATGCCTAAGCCGTAATCTCTTCCAGTAGAAATACTCATTGGCCAAGCTATCAAAGCAATTAACCCTACTGCAATACCAGCTACAAATGGATGGTATCGTTTTTCAAATAAATAGTGTCTCAAGCCACTATACTTTTGTTTAAGCTTTGGAACTGCAAATTTGGGTTTTGGTTTACGTAATGTTTTAGTTACAAAAATGATAGTTATAATCGTTAATACTAACGTAAACACCCACATAGGAATACCGGTAGTCTGAGACATATTTGCATTAATGTTTGTAGGTTTATTAATCCATGTCATTACTGGAAGTAAAATACCAGTTTTAGTAATAGCGGCAGTTACAGCATATAGTACGAGCGCTACCCAACTGCCAATCAAACCTTCACCAGCTCGATACCATGTACCTGTAGCACATCCTCCTGCTAATACAATACCGATTCCAAATATAAAAGCACCAATAATTGTACCTATAACTGGAAATGTACTATCTGGTATAGATATAACATTTAATCCGGTTAATATAAGTAGTCCAATACTTTGGACTGTAATAGCAACTAATAAGGCATAAAACATTTTATTATTTTTTTGAACGTACATATCTCTGAAGCCGCCAGCCAAACAGAAGCGTGTACGTTGCATCACAAACCCTAATAATATACCTACTATAAGACCACTAATAATCATCCATATCACTATCAATCCATCCTTTCCCGATTATTTTACTAAGGTATTATAATCAATTGTACTAAATTTGGCAACATCTTAAAATTAAACGCTTTTGATATTTAATAATTTGCTGTTTTCAATACTAAATGAAATTAATGAATATTAAACGCAAATTAAAAAACATCCCTCTTATAGAAGGATGCAAGAATATAAATATGAAAATTTAATTAGAATAGTTTTTCATAAAGAATAGCAATGATTGCAATTCTATGCCCAAGTCAATATGATGCACTTGTACGGTATTAGGTACTTCTATTCTAGCTGGTGTGAAATTTAGTATACCCTGAATATCAGCTTCAACTAATTGATTTGCAACGCGTTGTGCCGCTTCTTCTGGTGTAGTTAATATTACAACATTGATTTTTTGAGCATTGAGTACTTTTTTTAAATCGTTCATATGATGCACAGATACATCACCAATCTCTGTTCCGACAATCTGTTCATCTATATCAAAAGCCTCAGTTATTGTCATTTCATCATGAATTGAAAAGTTATATGTCAAAAGTGCTCGACCTAAATTACCAACACCTACTAAAGCTATGTGTATATTATCACTATCACTTAGTGCTGTTTTAAAGAATTCTAATAGACTATCTATATTGTAACCGTAACCTTTTTTGCCTAATTCTCCAAAGTAGGAGAAATCTCTTCGGATAGTTGCTGATTCAATATTAAGTGCCTCACTAATAGCCTTAGAATTAACCCTATCAATGCCTTTAGACTTGAGTGTGTTAACGAATCTGTAATATAAAGGTAATCGCTTCAAAGTTGCCCGTGGAATTTTAGATTTATTATGAGCCATTTAAAATGCCCCCCTTTATGTTTGAATTTTATAATCTATGTATCCAAACTATTTTGAGTGCTATACGTTTTAAATTTAAAAATGTCGTTATGTCCTATTATGAATACTGGAATATTATACCTTAACATATTTTAAAAATAAATAACTTAGTTTCAAGAAACTAAGTAATACGGTAAAATATAGAGTAATATACAATCTAATTTCGAGTAATAAACTTATAAATAGAAAGGTGAAACCTGAATGATACTCTTGCAATTAAACGATATTTCGAAATCATTTGATGGCGAAGATATTTTTACGCGTGTGAATTTCGAAGTAAAAACAGGCGAACGAATTGGTGTCGTAGGCAGAAACGGTGCTGGTAAATCGACTTTAATGAAAATCATTGCCGGTGTTGAAGACTATGATAGCGGTCATATATCAAAGATCAAAAATTTACGTATGGGTTATTTAACACAGCAAATGACACTTAATTCATCTGCTTCAGTCTTCGAAGAAATGTCAAAACCGTTTGAACATTTAAAAAAAATGGAACTTCTAATTAGAGAAGAAACGAACTGGCTAGCTGATCATGCATCTAACTACGATTCCGAAGAATATCAACAACATATGGAACGCTATGAATCTTTAACTAATCAATTCGAACAACTTGATGGTTATCAGTATGAGAGTAAAATCAAAACTGTTCTACATGGTTTAAATTTCAATGAAGATGATTTCGATAAACCAATCAACGATTTCAGTGGTGGTCAAAAAACGCGATTATCCTTAGCCCAAATGCTATTGAATGAGCCAGATTTATTACTACTAGACGAACCTACAAACCATTTAGATTTAGAAACGACGAAATGGTTAGAGGATTATTTAAAATATTTCAAAGGTGCCATTGTTATTATTAGTCACGATAGATATTTCCTAGATAAAATCGTCACTCAAATTTATGATGTTGCACTTGGCGATGTTAAACGTTACGTCGGAAATTATGAACAATTTATTGAGCAACGTGATAAATATTACGAAAGCAGAATGCAAGAATATGAACGTCAGCAAGATGAAATTAAACGATTAGAAACATTTGTAGAGAAAAATATAACACGTGCTTCAACTAGTGGAATGGCAAAAAGTCGTCGAAAAACACTAGAAAAAATGGAACGTATTGACAAACCTATGTTGGACGCAAGAAGTGCTAACATTCAATTTGGCTTTAATCGTAATACAGGTAATGACGTTATGCATATTCGTAATCTGAAAATTGGTTATGACTCGCCTATAACATCTCCTATTAATATTGAAGTAAGTAAGGGGGATCATATTGCTATTATTGGCCCAAATGGCGTAGGTAAAACTACTCTAATCAAGACCATCGCTCGACGTCAAAAGCAATTAGAAGGTGAAATCACCTTTGGTGCAAATCTTCAAATTGGTTATTACGATCAAAAGCAAGCTGAATTTAAATCTAATAAAACAATTATCGACTATGTTTGGGATCAATATCCAACAATGAATGAAAAAGATATTCGTGCTATACTGGGACGTTTCTTATTCGTGCAAGATGATGTAAAGAAAGTCATCAATGATTTATCTGGTGGAGAAAAAGCTCGTTTGCAATTAGCACTACTAATGCTTCAAAGAGATAATGTATTAATTCTTGATGAACCAACAAACCATCTTGATATAGATTCTAAAGAGATGTTAGAACAAGCGCTAAAAGATTTTAAAGGAACTATTCTTTTTGTGTCACACGATCGTTACTTTATTAATCAATTAGCAAATAAAGTGTTCGACTTAAATAATGACGGTGGCCAAATGTATTTGGGAGATTATCAATATTACATCGAGAAAACAGAAGAAGCAGCGGCACTTGAAGCTTTTAAAAATGAACGAAATGATTTAAGTAAAGAGGATACCTCAAATCAAAATGAAGCTAATGAAAATGTAAATACCTATGATTCTCAAAAGCAACAACGTCGTGAGCAAAGAAAATTAGAACGTCTCATTGAGAACTGTGAAGCCAAAATTGAAACATTTGAGAATGAAATAGCACGCATTGATGAACAACTCACTCAGCCTGACGTGTTCAATAATCCTGACAAAGCCTCATTATTAGCGAATCAGAAACTTGAAACCGAACAGAAGTTAGAACAGGTTATGTTGGAATGGGAAAATTTACAAGAAAATATCTAAAAACTCATCATTTTACTATTAGCTAGAAAGTATTATTGAACTTTCTAGCTAATTTTTTTATACAAATTTCAACAAAAGTTATAAACAGCTAAAATACGATACTATCAACTATCCACATAGTTATCCTACTTATCCACAACTTATTTTAATTTCTTTTACAAACTTTTTACACAAAATTAAATTCATATCCACATTGTTAAGAACGGTTTATCCACAACTTATACACTTAATGTTGATAAGTACAAATGTTCCCTATTGACCTTTTGAATTATTTTTATCTCAATAAAAAACCTCTTATTAACAGTGGATCTTAATCCTTACGTTAAAAGAGGTTCCTTATGATTATTGAAATAATTAATTCGATTAAATAAATAATATAAATTTAAACGTCTATAGTAGCTTCTTCTATATCCATATTATTTTCGCCATTCAAATCTAACTTAGCTGTAATTCCTGATTGATAATAGTAATATGCTGCAGCACCAATCATTGCTGCATTATCAGTACATAATTTAGGACTTGGAATGGATAAATGAATATGATTATCTTCACATAATTTTTGTAAACGATGTCGCAGTCCTTTATTACTAGCAACACCTCCAGCAACAATAAGTCTGTTAACTTTATAGGCTTTACATGCATTAATCGCTTTAGTACTTAACACGTCTACAACACTATTTTGAAAACTAGTTGCTACATCTTCTTTTACAACTTCTTCATTCTTTTGTCGCAAATTATGCAGTTTATTTATAACAGAACTTTTCAATCCACTAAAACTAAAATCATAACTTTCCTTTTCTAACCACACTCTAGGAAAATCATAAGTATCTTTACCATATTGAGCTAATTTATCAATTTGTGGCCCTCCTGGGTATGGTAAATCAATTGTTCGAGCGACTTTATCATACGCCTCTCCCACTGCATCATCTCTTGTCTCACCAATAACTTCGAAATGCATATGAGATTTCATATATACTAATTCAGTATGGCCCCCTGACACAATTAGCGCAATTAATGGAAATGTTAATGGTTCTTCTAAATGATTAGCATAAATGTGACCAGCAATATGGTGCACAGGAATAAGTGGCTTGTCATATGCAAAAGCTAGTGCTTTCGCTGCATTAATACCGATAAGTAATGCACCAATTAATCCTGGTCCTTGAGTCACTGCTATTGCATCAATGTCATTCATTGATATATTTGCAGTTGTTAATGCTTCATCAATCGTTGTCGTAATCCCTTCAACGTGATGTCGACTTGCAACTTCAGGTACAACACCACCGAAACGCTTATGACTCTCAATTTGACTTAATACAATATTAGATAAAATTGAATTTCCATTTTTAATGACACTTACACTCGTTTCATCACAACTCGTTTCTATTGCTAATATTAATGTTTCTTTATTCATTTAAGTTCACCCACATTACCATTGCATCCTCGCCTTCTCCATAATAATTTTTACGTTTACCTCCATATTGAAACCCCAAATTAGTATAAACATGTTGCGCAATTACATTATCTACCCTAACTTCCAAACTCATCACTTCACATGAATGACTTGCATAATCCATGACATATTTTAATAATAATTGTCCCAGTCCATAACCTCTATAGTCTTTACGAATTGCTATCGTTGTAATTTGAGCTTGATCAATAACCATCCATAGTCCTAGATATCCGATAATTTCATTTTCAAAAACAATCACAAAATATTTAGCAAAGTTATTTTCATTCAATTCATGATAAAATGCATCAATTGTCCACGAACTATCATTGAAACTATCTCGTTCTATATCGAATACTCTGGGGACATCATCTACTTGCATTGCTCTAATTGTTAATTCTGCTTCTGTTGGTTTAGCCAATTTCTTTCAGCCTCTGATAGTTTAATATAATTAGGAACAAATGTATGAACCGGTTCACTTTTAGTTATGAGTTGTTTCATAGTTGGAGCATGAGGTAAATTATTTTTTATTTCTCCACCTAGGTGTTCGGATAACTTATCAGCATCTCTACCAACATAAAGAAATGGTTGGTTCATATCAGTTAATTGCTTTTTTAATTCTTCAATAGGTAAATATTGATCTTCTAAAATAGTTGTTAAATTTCCATCAACGTTTTGATAAACACCAGTGTATACCGCTTCACGACGCGCATCAATGATTGGAACTAATAATTTTTGATCATCATTCTCCACTGTTGCAGCTAATGCTGCTAAAGATGATACACCATATAATTTAGTATTTAATGCATAGGCCAACGTTTTAGCGGTGGTTACGCCAATTCTAACTCCAGTATAGGAACCTGGTCCCTTAGCAACAACAATTCCATCAATAGCATTTTTTTCAATTTTTGCTTCTTCAAATAAGTGCTGAATACCAGGCATAAGTTGACTCGAATGATCTTTTTTATCTTCCGACGTAGTTTCTGCCAAGACGATATCATCTTGCATAATTGCGATTGACATCGGTTGATTAGATGTATCAATCATTAATAAATTCACTTTCAACTTCCTCCTTTACTTTTAAATAATGGGTTCCTTGGGCTTCTAATTTTATAGTTCTTTTTGTTTCACTTAAAGTTTCTATATTGATTATTAAATGTTCCTTAGGTAATAAATCTTGAATAAATTGACTCCATTCAATTATGGTAATGCCTTCATCTTGAAAATATTCATCAAATCCTAGATCTTCATCTGAATCTTCCAAACGATAACAGTCCATATGATGTAATTTTAAATTACTCCCTTTATATGATTTTATAATGTTAAAGGTAGGTGAATTAATATTACGCTTAACTCCTAAATGTTTACCTATAAATTGTGTTAGTGTAGTTTTACCTGCCCCTAGGTCGCCATTTAAAAGGATTAAATCACTAGGCTCTAAGTGTCGAACTAACACGTCTGCAAAATGATTTAATTCATCCAAATTATTAATACTTATCATTAGTCCCACTCTTTCAAATTTTTTTAAATCAAATGATTATTCATGACCATTTCAGAACTTATGGTAACTTATTTTATTCTCTCAAACTAAATTAAGTCATAAAAATTTTAACTTACTAATTATAACAAATTCCTTAAACAATTTCCCTATACTCAACACAAGAATGATGAGATGAAGTTGTTAGAAAATTCTTAAAAAGGCTATTGACTTAATAAAAATGATATAGTAAATTAAGTTTATCGAATTTTTAAACAATTCTAACTATTCTAATATAACCATTCAAGAAAGGAGTATATTAAAATGACAAATCAAACATATAACCCGACTGACAATTTAATTATTTTATTATACTCGCAAGGACTGGAACTTTAGTAATTATCTGTTACTAAATGTTTAAGTCCTATTTCTCATTGAATGGGACTTATAGACGTCCCAATCATAAATTGGGGCGTCTTTTTATGTTTTAAACTTATTGTGTTTTATGGGGGAATTATTTATGAGAAGTGACATGATAAAAAAAGGTGATCATCAAGCACCTGCTCGAAGTCTTTTACACGCCACGGGCGCACTAAAAAATCCTACAGATATGAACAAACCTTTTGTAGCAATTTGTAACTCTTATATCGATATTGTACCTGGACATGTGCATTTAAGAGAATTAGCTGACATTGCTAAAGAAGCTATTCGTGAGGCAGGCGCTATACCTTTCGAGTTTAATACCATTGGTGTTGATGATGGTATAGCTATGGGACACATTGGAATGCGTTACTCATTACCCTCTCGAGAAATCATTGCTGATGCTGCAGAGACCGTCATTAATGCGCACTGGTTCGATGGCGTATTTTACATTCCTAATTGCGACAAAATAACACCCGGTATGTTATTAGCTGCCGTTAGAACCAATGTACCAGCTATATTCTGTTCTGGTGGGCCTATGAAAGCTGGTTTATCAGCGCAAGGTAAAGCTTTGACATTATCATCAATGTTTGAAGCGGTAGGCGCATTTAAAGAAGGTAAACTCTCCAAAGAAGCATTTTTAGATATGGAACAAAACGCCTGCCCTACTTGTGGTTCTTGCGCGGGAATGTTTACTGCAAACTCAATGAATTGTTTAATGGAAGTCTTAGGCTTGGCACTACCATATAACGGTACAGCTTTAGCAGTAAGCGAACAAAGAAGAGAAATGATTCGTGAAGCTGCATTTAAATTAGTAGATAATATCAAAAAAGATATCAAACCACTTGATATCGTAACTCGAGAAGCTATCGATGATGCATTTGCACTTGATATGGCGATGGGTGGTTCAACTAACACGGTATTACATACGCTAGCCATTGCTAACGAAGCTGGTATTGATTACGATTTGGAACGTATCAATGAAATTGCTAAAAAGACGCCTTATTTATCTAAGATTGCGCCAAGTTCTTCATATTCTATGCATGATGTCCACGAAGCAGGTGGTTGTCCAGCTATCATCAATGAATTGATGAAAAAAGAAGGAACATTACATCCAGATAGACTCACAGTTACTGGAAAAACACTTCGTGAAAATAATGAAGGTAAAGAAATTAAGAATTTTGATGTCATTCATTCACTAGATGATCCTTATGATAAGCAAGGTGGTCTCTCAATATTATTTGGAAATATAGCGCCTAAAGGGGCTGTCATTAAAGTTGGTGGCGTTGATCCTTCTATTAAGACATTTACTGGTAAAGCAATTTGTTTCAATTCACACGATGAAGCTGTTGAAGCAATTGATAATAAAATCGTACGCGAAGGTCACGTTGTTGTTATTCGATATGAAGGTCCTAAAGGTGGACCAGGAATGCCTGAAATGTTAGCCCCTACTTCTTCAATTGTAGGTAGAGGTTTAGGTAAGGATGTCGCATTAATAACTGATGGTAGATTCTCTGGTGCAACGAGAGGTATCGCTGTCGGCCACATTTCACCGGAAGCAGCTTCAGGTGGACCTATTGGACTCATTAAAGACGGCGATGAAGTTACTATTGATTTAATCAATCGAACTTTAGATGTTAATCAAACTGAAGAAGAACTTAATCATCGTAAAGAAGCATTACAACCTTTTAAGGCAAAAGTGAAATCAGGTTATCTGGCAAGATATACTGCCTTGGTCACTAGTGCGAATACTGGTGGTATTATGCAAGTTCCCGAAAATCTAATCTAACTAGAGGAGTTGTTCAACATGACAAGTAAAAAGGAAAGTAGCGTAGTAAGTCCTGGTGCTATGGACTATTCAAAACAAACTAGTCTAAAAGAAGATAGTGATTTAGACGCAAATAATAACTTCAGATCCGGTTCAGAACTTTTAGTAGAGGCATTATTACATGAAGATGTTGATTTCATATTCGGTTATCCTGGTGGCGCAGTTTTACCATTATACGACACTTTCTATGATGGTAAAATTAAACACATCTTAGCAAGACATGAACAAGGTGCTACTCACGCTGCAGAAGGTTATGCAAGAGTATCTGGCAAAACTGGTGTAGTGGTTGTAACAAGTGGTCCTGGCGCTACAAATGCGATTACCGGTATAACAGATGCGTACTGTGATTCCCTCCCCTTAGTTGTATTCACTGGACAAGTAGCAACACCAGGAATTGGTAAAGACGCTTTTCAAGAAGCAGATTTACTTTCTATGACTACACCAATTACAAAAGCTAATTTCCAAGTTAAAAATGTAAATGATATTCCAAGAATTATTCATGAAGCATTTTACTTAGCAAATTCTGGACGCAAAGGCCCTGTAGTTATAGATTTTCCTAAAGATATGGGTGTGCTTAAAACATCTGCACCACTTGTAAATGAGGTGGACTTACCGGCATATAAAGTCATTGAAAATCCCAAAGATAAAGATATTAGTCAATTAATTCAATATTTAGAGAATGCAAAACAACCACTTATCTTAACAGGCGCTGGCATCAATCATTCACAATCTAATAAATTATTAACTCAATTTGTAACCAAACATCAAATTCCAGTAGCTACTACACTTTTAGGTCTGGGAGCTATTCCTTATGACAATCCACTATTTCTAGGTATGGGTGGTATGCATGGCTCCTATGCAAGTAATATGGCTTTAACTGAATGTGATTTATTAATTAATTTAGGTAGTCGGTTTGATGATAGATTAGCAAGTAATCCTAATGAATTTGCTCCTCATGCAACCGTAGTTCATGTGGATATTGATGAATCAGAAATTAACAAGGTGATTTCGACTGACCTAGGGATAGTTGCTGACTGCAAAAAAGTACTCGAAGCTTTATCTCAAAGATTTACAAATAAAACTTCCCATGAACACTGGGTTAACCATTGTATTCAGAATAAGCACAAACATCCTTTTAAATATAAAAAAGCTGATGACACATTTTGCAAACCTCAAGAAGCTATTGAATATATCGGAAAAATAACAAACGGTGAAGCTATAGTTACTACTGATGTTGGTCAACATCAAATGTGGGCAGCTCAATTTTATCCATTCAAACATCATGGTCAATGGGTTACTAGCGGTGGTTTAGGTACTATGGGCTTTGGTATTCCATCAGCTATCGGTGCTCAATTAGCTGAACCTGATAAAACAGTTATTTGCTTTGTTGGTGATGGTGGTTTTCAAATGACAAATCAGGAAATAGCGTTACTTCCTGAATACGGACTCAATGTAAAAATCGTTCTAATCAATAATGGCACATTAGGTATGGTTAAACAGTGGCAAGATAAATTCTTTAACCATCGATTCTCTCATTCAGTATTTAATGATCAACCTGACTTCATGAAGATGGCAGAAGCATATGGTGTTAAAGGTTTCTTAGTTGATCATCCAAATAAACTAACCAAAACACTTGATTCAGCATTTAATTATAGTGGACCTGCGCTAATCGAAGTGAGAATCTCACCTACTGAACCAGTTAATCCTATGATTCCAAGTGGCAAAGCGAACCATGAAATGGAGGGGTTAGAATGAAACGAATTTTACATTTAAAAGTAACCGATCAAGTGAGCACATTAAACAGAATTACAAGTGCATTCGTTAGACTACAATATAATATTAATGAATTAACAGTTAAACCATCTAAAGAAAAAGGTATCTCTGATATGCAAATTACTGCAGATATTGAAGATGAAGCTATATTTAAAATTTTAATTGCGAAGTTAAAAAAACAAGTCAGTGTACTCGAAGTTCAAGATATTAGTCAGAACTGAGATAAGCTGTACATTGATGCGCTAGTATAATTAAATAAATAACCACTAACATCACATAATTTAGATAATTTCTTTATCTAAAATTTTAAGAATATTCTAAATATTAAGTTATTTAAATTTTTGGAGGAATGTATTATGACTAAAGTTTATTACGATCAATCAGTTGAGAAAGATGCATTACAAGGTAAAAAAATTGCAATTATCGGTTACGGTTCACAAGGACACGCGCATGCACAAAACCTTAAAGACAATGGTTATGACGTTATTGTTGGTATTCGACCTGGTCATTCTTTTGATAAAGCTAAAGAAGATGGCTTCGATGTTTATCCAGTTGCAGAAGCTGTTAAGCAAGCAGATGTCATCATGGTGTTATTGCCAGATGAAATCCAAGGAAATGTCTATAAAAATGAAATTGAACCTAACTTAGAGACTGGAAATGCCCTAGCATTTGCACATGGTTTTAATATCCACTTTGAAGTTATCAAACCACCTAAAGATGTGGATGTCTTCTTAGTAGCTCCAAAAGGACCTGGTCATTTAGTAAGACGTACCTTTGTTGAAGGAACTGCTGTACCAGCATTATTTGGTGTACAACAAGATGCTACTGGTCAAGCACGCGATATTTCATTAAGTTATGCGAAAGCTATTGGAGCTACGCGTGCAGGTGTAATTGAAACAACATTTAAAGAAGAAACTGAAACAGATTTATTCGGTGAGCAAGCAGTACTTTGTGGTGGTATTCATAAATTAATCCAAAGTGGCTTTGAAACTTTAGTTGAAGCGGGCTATCAAAAAGAATTAGCATATTTCGAAGTATTACATGAAATGAAGTTAATTGTTGATTTAATGTATGAAGGCGGTATGGAGAACGTTCGTTACTCAATTTCTAACACAGCAGAGTATGGTGACTATGTTTCAGGACCTAGAGTCATCACTCCTGATGTTAAAGACAATATGAAAGCAGTATTAAAAGATATTCAAAATGGTAATTTTGCAAATAGCTTTGTTAAAGACAATGAAAATGGCTTTAAAGAATTCTATAAATTACGTGAACAACAACACGGTCATGAAATTGAAGCAGTTGGTCGTGAATTAAGAAAAATGATGCCATTTATTAAATCTAAAAGTATTCAAAAATAAAAGCTAAGGGGTTGTTAAAGATGGAAAGCCATATTCAAATTTTTGATACAACATTAAGAGACGGTGAACAAACACCTGGAGTTAACTTCTCATTTGATGAGCGATTAAAGATTGCCAAACAGTTAGAAACATGGGGTGTGGATATACTTGAAGCAGGTTTTCCCGCTTCAAGTGCTGGTAGCTTTAAGTCTGTTCAAGCTATATCAAATACTTTAACTAAAACAGCTGTATGTGGATTAGCTCGCTGTAAAAAATCAGATATCGATGCTGTTTATGAAGCTACAAAAGATGCTGTAAAACCAGTTATTCACGTTTTTATAGCAACTTCACCTATTCACTTAACTCATAAACTCAAAATGACTCAACAACAGGTTTTGGAATCAATTAAAGAGCACGTCAGTTATGCCAAACAATACTTTGATGTCGTTCAATTTTCACCTGAGGATGCCACAAGAACTGATACAGATTTCTTAATAAAATGTGTACAGATGGCAGTAGACTGTGGTGCTACAATCATTAACATCCCAGATACAGTCGGTTATAGTTATCCAAATGAATATGGTCGAATTTTTAAAACCTTGATTGAGAACATTAACTCTAAACAAGACATTACTTATAGTGCACATTGTCATGATGATTTAGGAATGGCAGTTGCTAATAGTCTGGCTGCTATTGAAAATGGTGCTAAACGAATCGAAGGAACAGTAAATGGCATCGGTGAACGAGCAGGCAATACTGCTATAGAAGAATTAGCTTTAGCACTGTTTGTCCGTAAAGATCACTATGGCAATGAAACACGATTGAAACTATCGGAAACAAAAAATACTTCTGATATTATATCTCGTTATGCTGGTATACGCGTTCCTAGAAATAAAGCCATTGTCGGTCAAAATGCTTTTAGTCATGAGTCTGGCATCCACCAAGATGGTGTTTTAAAAAATCCAGAAACTTATGAAATCATGACGCCACAACTTGTTGGTATAAGTAAAAATGATTTACCTCTAGGTAAGCTATCAGGTAAACACGCTTTTGCTGAAAAATTAAAATCTTTAGGATACGATATTGAACCACAAAATCAGGCTGAATTATTTAAACAATTCAAAGCCATTGCTGATAAAAAGAAAAGTGTAACTGATCGAGATATACATGCGATTATCCAAGGTACTGAACATGAGCAAAATGCAATTTATCAAGTTGATACACTTCAATTGCAGTTTGTTTCCAATGGTTTACAAAGTGCTGTTGTCGTTATAAAAGATAAAAATGGTAATATTTATCAAGATTCAAGTATAGGAACTGGGTCAATTGTGGCTATATATAATGCAGTTGATCGCATTTTTAAACATAAAAGTGAACTCATTGATTACCGTATTGATTCTGTCACTGAAGGTACCGACGCTCAAGCAGAAGTACATGTTTCATTAACTATTGAAGGTCAACCTGTTAATGGTATTGGTATTGATCATGATGTGTTATATGCCTCTTGCAAAGCATATGTAGAAGCACATGCTAAATACGCTAGTGAAATTAACAAAAAGGAAGGTAATCACTAATGACTTATAATATTGTAGCTTTGTCTGGTGATGGAATAGGACCAGAAATCTTAAGTGGTACGTTAGAATTATTAGAACTAATCAGTAAAAAATATAAATTTGATTATCAATTAACGTCTTTTGATTTTGGAGGTGCAGCCATAGATTCGCATGGTGTTCCCCTTCCTGATGATACTTTAAATGCTTGTAAAAATGCTGACGCAATTTTATTGGGTGCTGTAGGTGGTCCTCAATGGACTGATCCTAATAATAGACCTGAGCAAGGATTATTAGCATTACGTAAATCTCTAGGCTTGTTCGCCAATATACGACCTACTAAAGTTACTGAGGGTACAAGTCATTTTTCTCCAATTAGAGAATCACGTGTTAAAGGAACGGATTTTATCATAGTGAGAGAATTAACTAGTGGCTTATATTTTGGTGAACCACGGCATATTGATAATCAGAGTGCACTAGACTCACTAACTTATACTAAAAAGGAAATTGAACGTATTGCAAGGGTAGCTTTTGAATTAGCATCTCAAAGAAAGAAAAAATTAACGTCAGTTGATAAAGAAAATGTGTTAGCTACAAGTAAACTTTGGCGTCAAACTATTAATGAAATTAGTCATGAATTTCCTGATGTTAAAGTGAATCATTTACTAGTTGATGCTTGTAGCATGCAGTTAATTTCCCAACCTACTAATTTTGATGTCATTGTTACTGAAAATCTATTTGGAGATATTTTAAGTGATGAAGCTTCTACCATTCCAGGTTCATTAGGTTTATCACCTTCTGCAAGTTTTAGTTTAGAAGGACCAAGACTTTATGAACCTATACATGGTTCAGCACCCGACATTGCAAATCAAAATCTAGCTAACCCATTTGGTATGATACTCTCATTAGCAATGTGTTTACGTGAAAGTTTTAACTTTGATGATGCGGCGTCTGAACTAGAACAGGCTGTATATCAACTTATTAAAGATGGTAAAACAACTAAAGATTTAAATGGGCACTATACTACATCAGATATATTCAATGAATTAAAAAAGAATTATTAATAAGGGGGAATGCTTTTATGGGACAAACGTTATTCGATAAAGTTTGGAATAAACATGTTTTAACCGGGAATGAAGGTGAACCTCAATTATTATATATTGATTTACACTTAATTCATGAAGTGACTTCCCCACAAGCTTTCGAAGGTTTAAGACTTCAAAATCGTAAATTGAGACGCCCTGATTTAACATTTGCAACTTTAGATCATAATGTTCCTACAATAGATATTTTTAATATTAAAGATGAAATTGCGAACAAACAAATTACTACACTTCAAAAGAATGCAAAGGAATTTGGTGTTCAATTATTTGATATGGGTTCTGATGAACAAGGTATTGTTCACATGGTAGGTCCAGAAACAGGTCTCACTCAACCTGGAAAAACAATCGTTTGTGGTGATTCACATACTGCCACGCATGGGGCCTTTGGTGCAATCGCATTTGGTATAGGGACAAGTGAAGTTGAACATGTATTTGCTACTCAAACACTTTGGCAAACTAAACCTAAAAATTTAAAGATAGACGTTACAGGTCAATTACCAAAAGGCGTCTATGCGAAAGATATTATCTTGTATCTTATTAGTCAATATGGTGTTGATTTTGGTACTGGGTACGCTATTGAATTTACAGGTGAAACGATTAGATCTCTGTCTATGGAAGCTAGAATGACTATCTGCAACATGGCCATTGAAGCTGGTGCTAAATATGGATTGATGCAACCAGATGAAACGACATTTGCTTATGTCAAAGGCAGAAAATATGCTCGAAATTTTGACCGTTCTATCAATGATTGGCGTCAATTATATACTGATGCCGATGCTAAATTTGATAAAGTTATCAAACTTGATGTTACAAATTTAGAACCTCAAGTTACATGGGGAACAAATCCTGAAATGGGTGTTAGTTTTAATACACCTTTTCCAAAAATTAAAAATATTAATGATGAACGCGCTTATCAATATATGGGCTTAAAACCAGGCCAAAAAGCTGAAGATATCGATTTAGGTTATGTGTTCTTAGGCTCTTGTACCAATGCAAGATTATCAGACTTAGTAGAAGCTAGTCGAATCGTTAAGGGTAAACAAGTTCATCCAAAAATCACTGCAATCGTTGTACCTGGCTCTCGCTCAGTTAAAAAAGAAGCTGAAGCATTGGGTTTGGACAAAATATTTAAAGATGCAGGATTTCAATGGAGAGAACCAGGTTGTTCAATGTGTTTAGGTATGAATCCTGATCAAGTACCCGAAGGCATACATTGTGCCTCTACGAGCAATCGTAACTTTGAAGGAAGACAAGGTAAAGGCGCTAGAACGCATCTAGTATCCCCTGCTATGGCTGCTGCAGCGGCTATTGAAGGAAGATTCGTAGATGTTAGAAAGGTGGTTGTTTAGTAATGGATATCCAACCTATTACAACCTATACAGGAAAAGTTGTACCATTGTTTAATGACAATATTGATACTGACCAAATTATTCCCAAAGTACATCTTAAGCGAATAACTAAAAGTGGTTTCGGTCCATTTGCATTTGACGAATGGAGATACCTTCCTGATGGTACAAATAATCCAGATTTTAATCCGAATAAACCTGAATACTCTGGTGCTACTATTTTGATCACTGGTGACAATTTTGGTTGTGGTTCAAGTCGTGAACATGCTGCATGGGCTTTAAAAGATTATGGATTCAATATTATTATAGCTGGTAGCTTTAGTGACATATTCTTTATGAATTGTACAAAAAATGGCATGTTACCTATTACTTTAGGTGAAAACGAAAGAAAATATTTAGCTTCTCAAAAAGAAATTACCATTGATTTACCAAATCAAACTGTTTCAGCTAATGATAAATCATTCAACTTTCAAATTGATGAAACATGGAAACATAAATTAGTTAATGGTTTAGATGATATAGCCATAACATTAGAATATGAAGATTTAATAGAACAATATGAAAATAAGAATAAAGGTTGAGATAAAATGACTGTGAAGACAACTTTAAATGCTAAAGATGTAGAAAATGCATACTTAAGAATAAAAGATGTTGTTAAAGAGACACCTTTACAATTCGATCTCTATCTTTCTCAAAAATATGACTGTAATGTGTATTTAAAAAGAGAAGACTTACAATGGGTTCGCTCTTTCAAACTTAGAGGTGCATATAATGCAATTTCTGTTCTAACAAGTGAAGCTAAAGAAAAAGGTATTACATGCGCAAGTGCTGGAAATCATGCTCAAGGTGTTGCTTATACTGCTAAAGCATTAAATTTAAAAGCTGTGATTTTCATGCCTGTTACCACACCTCTTCAAAAGGTTAATCAAGTTAAATTTTTTGGTTCTAAAAACGTTAAAATCATATTAACTGGCGATACTTTTGATGATTGCTTAAAAGAAGCTTTAATTTATACTGAACAAAATCACATGACTTTTATCGACCCTTTTAATAATGTAGATACAATAGCTGGACAAGGAACATTAGCAAAAGAAATTTTGAATCAATCAAGTAATGATTCAATTACGTTCGATTATCTATTTGCTGCTATTGGTGGTGGAGGTTTGATTTCAGGTATTAGTACTTATATGAATCAATATAGTCCACAAACTAAAATTATTGGTGTCGAACCCTCTGGCGCTAGTAGCATGTACGAATCAGTTGTTGTCCAAAACAAAATAGTGACACTTGATCATATTGACAAATTTGTAGATGGTGCTTCTGTGGCACGAGTTGGTGATATCACTTATGATATAGCTAAGAAATTTGTAGACGATTATATTCAAGTAGATGAAGGTGCTGTTTGTTCAACTATTTTAGATATGTACTCTAAACAAGCCATTGTTGCTGAACCAGCAGGTGCATTAAGTGTTTCAGCATTAGAGCACTATAAGGAAAAGATTAAAGGTAAGACAGTAGTATGTGTAGTTAGTGGTGGTAATAACGATATTAATCGAATGAAAGAAATTGAAGAACGTTCATTACTTTACGAGGAGATGAAACATTACTTTATTCTTAACTTTCCTCAACGTCCTGGTGCATTAAAGGAATTTGTTAACGATGTATTAGGACCTCAGGATGATATTACTAAGTTTGAATATTTAAAGAAAACTTCTCAAAACACTGGTACTGTCATTATCGGTATTCAACTTAAGAATCATGATGACCTTAACCAACTAAAAATTAATGTTCATGATTTTGATCCATCAAATATTTATATTAATGAGAATAAGATGTTATACTCACTTTTAATTTGAATATTAAACACTCCCATTCCTTGATATGGGAGTGTTTTTCATTAATTTTCTTGGCAACGTCCTACTCTAGCGGAACGTAAATCTGCTACCAACGGCGCTAAGAAACTTACTTTACTTCGAGTCAAGCGCTCGCATCCTTCCTCATTTTCTAAAATTACTTGCTCTTTTAGCTCAACTAAAATCGCTTCTCAATTTTCTCAATTCCTCGGCTTCAAACGCTTTCTCCTCGTAAAGCTATTACACTTTCATTTGTTGATATCTTATTAAACCTTCGGTTTTATTTTTGTGCATAAAAAAAGAGACCTTTCGGTCTCAATATCGGCTCATCGCATCCAAACGATTTGCCTGGCAACGTCCTACTCTAGCGGAACGTAAA
>NZ_VUKI01000029.1:0-3648 GCF_008385775.1 Staphylococcus sp. GDX7P312P
AAATCAATTCATATCTTAGATAGTAGCCTACGGCTACTGTGATAACATCCTTGTTAAATTGTTTATATCTGTAATAGTTCATACAGAAGACTACTTTTTGTTTATATTATATTATAAATTCTACTTTGCAACAGAACCCAAAATTGTATAATCTCCAATGGCAACCGCTGTCCCTGACATATCAGCTTTAACATTTGTAAATCTCCCCACAGCCTGAAGATTTTCTGTAACAGGTGAGTCAACTTTCCTTATTTTAATCTTATCATCTGCTATTTTTTGGGCTAAATTAAAAGTTTCCTCATTACCCTCTTTTTTATTGAATGCGATGTTTGTGTAATTCTTATAATAGCCTATTATGTAAAGAAAACAAGCCGAGATCTCGGCTTGTTTTCTTCTTGTCTTGATTAGTTGTTATTAAAATTATACGAAAGGGGTACCGTCAGGAAAATGCGGATTTACAACGCTAAGCCTATTTTCAAGACGATTACCCCAGTTTTAACAACGTTAAGAAAGTTTTAGTGGTCTTAGAGAATCTAACGCAACCATTTTTTCAGAATTAAAACGGTACTCTCCTAGTAAATTGATATGCTCCCAGCCTAAAGGAGACATATGATGCAACAAATCTACATTAAAATTACCTAAACCTTTTTGGTATTCAACTGCTTTTGTCAGATGTAGGGTATTCCAGACACTAATGGCATTGATAATTATGTTTAAAGCACTGGCTCTTTGCAATTGATGCTGTATGGTTCGTTCCCTAAGCTCTCCTTGTTTTCCGAAGAAAATAGCTCTTGCCAGTCCATTCATGGCTTCTCCTTTATTCAATCCTTTTTGTATTTTTCTTCTTAATGATTCATCCGAAATATAATTCAAAATAAAGATCGTTTTTTCTATTCGGCCCATCTCACGTAAGGCTGTAGCCAAGCTGTTTTGTCTTGAATAAGAACCTAGTTTCCCCATAATAAGGGATGCTGAAACTTTTCCTTCCTTTATAGAATGAGCTAATCGCAAAACATCCTGATAATTTTCTTTAATGACCTTTGTACTTATTTGTCCACGTAAAATGGCTTCTAATTTTGGATATTCACTTGCTTTATCTATTATAAATAATTTCGAGTCTGATAAATCCCTTATTCTTGGGGCAAATTTAAATCCTAATAAATGAGTCAGTCCGAATATTTGGTCTGTGTAACCAGCTGTGTCTGTATAATGCTCTTCTATGTTTAGATCCGTCTCATGGTGCAACAAACCATCCAAAACATGAATTGCATCCCTTGAGTTTGTATGAATAATCTTTGTGTAGTAAGAAGAGAATTGATCACTCGTAAATCGATAGATGGTGGCCCCTTTTCCGGTTCCATAATGTGGATTTGCATCTGCATGTAATGATGAAACACCTAGCTGCATTCTCATACCATCAGACGAGGATGTTGTACCGTCACCCCAATAGGAAGACAATTGCAATTTGTGATGGAAATTTACTAATACGGATTGAGCTTTATTCATTGAGTCTTCATACATGCGCCATTGAGACACATTGGCTAGTTGTTTATATGTAAGTCCGGGTGTGGCCTCAGCCATCTTACTCAATCCAATATTCATTCCCATTCCTAAAAGGGCAGCCATGATAATGGTTGTTTCTTCTTTATCTGGTTTTCGATTATTGGAAGCATGAGTGAATTGCTCATGAAATCCTGTTATATGAGCAACATCCATGAGTAAATCAGTTAATTTTATTCTTGGCAGCATTTGATAAAGGCTTGCACTAAACTTTTTTGCTTCTTCTGGAACATCTTTTTCTAAGCGTGCAAGTGACAGCTTTCCTTTTTCAAGAGAAACCCCGTCTAACTTGTTGGAATTGGAAGCTAACCACTTTAATCTTTCATTAAGGCTGCTGGTTCTCTCTGTCATATAGTCTTCGAATGATAAACTAACTGATAACCTCGTATTTCCCTTCGTTTGATTCCATGTGTCTTCCGAAAACAAATATTCCTCAAAATCTCTATATTGTCTGCTACCCACAATGGAAACATCACCAGCCCGAACATGTTCCCTTAGTTCTGTTAAGACGGCCATTTCATAATAATGACGATTGATTGTACCGTCATCCTCATATAAGTGTTTTTTCCAACGCTTTGAGATAAAGTCCACAGGTGATTCATCAGGCACTTTTCGCTTCCCAGATTCATTCATTCCTCGGATAATCTCTACAGCTTGCAAAAGTGGTTCATTTGCCTTTGTAGAATGAAATTCCAATACTCTTAATAGCGTCGGCGTGTACTTTCTTAGTGAATAAAATCGTTTTTGCAACAAGTCTAGATAATCATAGTCGGCTGGGCGTGCAAGTTCTTGAGCTTCTTCCACGGAAGAGACAAAAGAATTCCATTCAATAACAGATTCTAAAACCTTAAAAACATCTAATTTTTCCTCTTTTGCTTTGATTAATGCTTGTCCGATGTTCGTAAAGTGTATGACTTTTTCATTCAACTTTTTACCATTTTGCTTTTGAATTTCTTCTTGAGCCTTACGACCTTTCGATAACAGGCTAAGTATTTGTCTATCATGGATTTCAAAAGCTTTATCTGTTAAGTCTTGGTTAAGGTGTAATAAATAAACGGTTAATATTGAATAACGTTTATTTTCTTGAAAGTCACGGAATGCATAAGGCTCATATCTTGAACCTAAGCGAGATAGCTGTAACAGGCGATTGCGATGCAAATGACTAATTTGTACCGTTTCTAATTCCATTCCTCGTATGTATTCCAGTCGTTCTATTACTTTAAGAAATGTTTCGGGTGAAGGATGACCCGGCGGTTCCTTTAACCAACCCAATATAGTTTTATTGGATTCGGATAGATGCTGCGAAGTAATGATCTCTTCAAGCTTTTCTTTTTGCTCATTTGTTAGAGATTGACTAACCGTATTAAATAGCTTCTTTTCAGCCATTGCCCTTGCCTCCCACACCATTCTTTCAAGTGTAGTGAAAGCAGGTAATATGATTTTGTTTTTTCTTAGAAAATCTATGCATTCATGTAGTAGATGAATAGCATCACCATTTTCCAAAGCCAATTGATGAAGGTGCTTAAATGTCATTCGATATTCTTTTAGAGTAAAAGTTAAAAAGTCGTATTCACTACGAATTTCTTTCAAATGATCCCAAAGTGTATTTTCTCTTTGAGGATAAAGACTAAGCGAAGATGGAGTGGCGCCGATTTGTTTCGATATATAATGTATGACTGAATCCGGGATGTTTTTGATATGAGTGTATGGCCAACCGGGATACCGAAGAACGGCTAATTGAACAGCGAACCCTAAACGGTTTTCTTCTCTCCTTCGTTTATTTATAATTTCTAAATCTCGTTTGGAAAAAGTGTAGTAGGTTCCTAGCACCCATTCATCTTCAGGAATTTGCATAAGAGCCTGTCGCTGTTCCGGTGTAAGCAATTCTCTACCTCTCGCAATTTTCATAAAGTATCATCTCATTTCTGTAATTATTCAGTTAATTAATTTAATTATATATCAATAGAGTATACTCTAGTGTCCAAAAATAAAATAACAAAAAAACAAACACAAACCAAAAAAAAAACCCAAAAAAAAAAAAAAAAAAAAAAAAAAAACAAAAAAAAAAAAAAAAAAAAAAAAAAAAAA
>NZ_VUKI01000003.1:0-42420 GCF_008385775.1 Staphylococcus sp. GDX7P312P
CAATTTCATCTCTAACACGTTAGAATTCTGACCATTCTTTTCTTGATGGCTCATCATAGCCCCAGTAATCTTTTTTTGACGTTAGGTGATATGATGATCTCTGATGCGGCGGACTGCGCTTTATTGCTTTGCCATAATAATATCTTGAACACGTCTCACGGTGTTCAGGATTAATGTTTATTTACTTTAATTTTAAAATAATAAATATCTCCTTTAGAAAAATCAAATGATTATTATCTAACATCCTCTAAATTTTTATTATAATCATAATTTTAAAAAAATTTTCAATAAGCTCTGAATCTGAGATTCTAAATTAATATATATATAATATAATAGAAACTTCAATATTTCGTTTAGAGTATATAAAAAATGACGATTAATGAAATTCCTCCAATTAGAAAAGACAATAGCGATACAAATGAATTAAAATGTATACAATGAGAAAAAACAAAAATTAATTTAGTAAAACTAATAGACAATTATAGATACTTGATTACCTTAGTGCTAAATTATCATATATTATACTAATGTATTTCAATAAATACTTTATGATAAATTTGAAAAGTTACAATAATTATCATTGTAATTGAAATGACAATGATATACGGTGTATAACTATTTTCTCCTTGTAATCCTACAAGTGGTGTTGTAATAGCACCAATTAAATATTGCATTAAACCTACTAAGCTAGAAGCACTTCCGATACCTCTCGTTTGACCTTCTATTGCTATTGCGTATCCTAAAGTACCTATACCGGCGACTGGTCCAACTATAAGAATAAATGATGGTAATAAAATCCATAAAGTAAGGTGATTGGTTAACGCAATTATCGTAATAACTGTCCCTACTAATTGGATAGCTGAATATATACGAAAGAGTGTATGTTGATTCATGTGTTCAACGAGACGCCCTGTTATTTGGGCAGTGAAAATTAATCCTAGACCCGTCAAAGCAAAAATGTAGCTATATTGTTGGGCACTGAGACCGTATATATTTTGCATAATAAACGGAGAAGCTGCCATATATCCAAAGAACATAGCAAATGTAAAACCTTGAATAATCATTGGAATGACAAATGATTGACGTGTTAATAATAATTTAAAATCTTCAGCTATAATTTTAAAATGAGCCTGTCTACGATTTTGAGGAGGTAAAGTTTCATTGATTTTTAAATGTGTACCTATAAGCATTAAACTACTAAGTAATGCTAAAATCCAGAAAAGTATACGGAAATTTAAAAAATTTAAAATTATACCACCAAACATTGGTGCTAACACTGGTGCTGCTCCATTGACAAGCATTAACATTGCTAAAAACTGCGTGAGCTCTTTCCCTTTATATAAATCTGTGGCAATAGCTCTTGATAAGACGATACCAGCTCCACCAGCAAATCCTTGTATGAAACGAAATATAAGAACGATTGTAATATGCGGTGCAATTGCAATAACGATTGAAGATAAAATATAAACAATTAAACTAAATATTAAAGGATTTTTTCGACCAAACGTATCAGATAGTGTTCCAATAGTAATATTACCAAAAGCCAGGCCAATCATAAAAAATGTAAGTGTCATTTGAACTTGAGCAGTACTTGTATTTAGCATAGATTTAACTTCAGGCAATGCTGGTAGATACATATCAATTGATAGTGGACCAAACGCAGCCAGACCAGCCATAATTAGAATAAATAAAGGGGATATATTTTTTTTCTTCATTATAAATTTCCTTTCTGGTTCTATTTTAAGAATTTGTCAATAAAAGAACACGAAAGTCAAAATAAAGACTTTCGTGTTCTTTTAAAGATTACTACTTTTTAGAGTCTAAAATTTTAATCATATATTCTGTTGTAACAACTTGTCCCATAAATGGAAATGTTTGTTCAATTGAAAATTGATGTAATGATGCTTCAGGTGCAGACATCATGTCAGAAACAAAATATTGATTATATGCATTTTGATAAGCATCACGCGCAGTAGTGTCAACACCCATATGTGTAGAAATGCCACCAATGACGATATTTTGAATACCTCGACGTCGTAGTTGTAAATCTAAGTCTGTGCCAAAAAAGCCACTAAATCCTCGTTTACTTACAACATAATCCGTTGATTTTACCCCAAGTTCATCAACTATTTCAGCAAAATCAGGATTCGGACTACCTCCTGGCAAGGATTTCATCGCATTAGGCTTTAGAGCATCTTTACCGTCAATAAAATCAACCCTAATAAATGCTATAAAACCTTCATTCTTTCTAAATAATTCCACCATTTTTGCAGCATTATTTAATACTGTTGAGACACTATGCGGAGCTGTTTCAGCAGTATTCGCAATACCTTTTTGTAAGTCAACTAAAACTAAAGCTGTATTCTTGAAATCCATTTTTATCTTCCTTTCGTTATCAAAGTTTTGAGGACTGAATACCTCGAACAAAAATTTTCAAAATACGATCTACAAATTGTTTGGAGGGAATCTTTTTAACATAATGTTGATACTCAAATACATCTGCTGAAAAAGAATTCAGTAAAATATCAGCATGAAAATCAGGATCATTGACAATATCCATTTTTGTTATACATGACATAACTTCTGATTTAAGTTTTACATAGAAGGGTGTCTGCATAAGTACACGATTTTTTTTGTCTGAACGTTCAATTTCTTTAATTAAACTTACATTTTTCTCCATAATTTCAATAAGAGATAAAAATATAAAACGAAGTAATTCTTGCTGATCAGTTTGAATTTTCTTTTTATAATCAATCTGATTAAACATGTGTTCAATTTCTTGACTCAACAGTGCAGAACAAATATCGGACTTATTGGAAAAGTGACGATATAATGTTCCTTTACCAATTTGAGCGGCTTCCGCTATTTTTTTCATACTTATCGAATCTACACCATACATATTGAAAAGTTCATTAGCTGTTTTTATAATAAGCTTTTCATTTTTAATAGCATCACTTCGCTTTGACATATAAACCTCACCTTCAAATTATTTGTTTCATACATATTTAATAAAATCATTATAAGTGAGACGGGTCTCCGTTTCAAGCGTTTAATCTAAAAAATATTTATTCTAATATACTTTTAAAAAAGTGGGTTTTAAAGATAGTGGGTGAATCAATTACTATTCTTTAATTTACTTTGATATTAGTATCATCTATTAAAACAAATCAATTTTTGCTAAGTTATAATTACTAGCTTTATTCATTTCTTCTAATACAATACTTTTAGTAAGAAGTAAAATTACGAAAACGATTACAAAAGCGATAAAATATGGCTCTCTGTCAAATTGGACTGATGGCCTCAATTATAGAGATTAAGCAACGAAACATTGCTTAATCTCTTTTTTGGTCTATATGCGTAAAGTTTAGAACACAAAATTATGCGATTGCGCAGGTGATTGTAATTTCTATAACCATAAGATACCCGTTTAATTAATTTAATTTTATTGTTAATGCCTTCAATTGGACCGTTGGTCAGATTAGTATAAGTGAGGGTGTTTTTGATGAAATCAGTGTACTTGCGTAAAGTCCCTACAACTGGCTTAAATTTTTTATGAGTCAGTGATAAGTCAATCATAGATAAAGTTGTCACTAATGCCGAGAAGTCATTCGTTTTAATACAGGTGCGTAGTTGATTTACATAGTGGTAAGTACGTTCTAATGTTGAGTTTAAAGCTAAAATATGCTTGACGACACCTTTTTCGGTCTTCCATTCTTTAAACAATCTCATTTTTTTATATTCAAAGGATTCTAAGTTTTCCGTAGGTTTTAAGACCAGTTTCCAATAACGTTTACACTTATTGTAATCTGGGCGATGTGCGTTTTTTAGGTCATTCATGGCACTGACACGTGCCATATTAAGCGCACGATGAATAGATTGTACAATATGGAAGCGATCAATAATAATATGTGCATTAGGAAACATATTACGAATCAAATTTATATAAGGTGGATACATATCAATCGTAATGGTTTTTACTTTTTGACGTTCTTTTAAAGGAAACCGATTAAAATATCGTTTTAACGAAAATAAACGGTGATCTTCTACGATATCTACAATAGGATGCGTCAACGCATCGGCGTAAATAAAATTCATACTCCCTGATACATTTTTAACTCTTTTAAATTCATCCATCATAAGGTGTTCGGGCGAGGATTGATTAAGGCGTTTGATGTATTTGATTCGCAATCATATCAATGTATCTAGAGACCGTGGTAGGTGATACAGATGTATCACGGGCGATGGTTTTCTCTGAACGGACTTCTGTGGCTTTATCGACAATCGCTAGCTTGGTCGAGTTAGCAATATAGCAGTACATATCAACAACATTTGTTTTAGCAGTAAAGTGAGACTCACAACATTTACAATAAAAGCGTTGCTTCGCTAATACTAAATAAACTGGTCTTTCATTCATTTTATTAAGCGTAATGCATGATTGTTTCTTGCCATTTTTAACGATTGAATAATCCTTATTTTTATACCCACATAATGCCCACCTTGGAGGTGTATAGGATAGTTCACCGTAAAAGAATAAACAGGTCATTCCTTTATAGACTTTTTCATCTAATGTGTCTTCAAATTTAATATTTTTATCTTTAATTCTAAGTATTTTTGATATACAATCAGTCATAGGCGCAATATCTCTCCTCATTGTTGGTTTAAGGCACTTACAATTATAGAGATATTTGCGCCATTTTTATATTCTTAAAGACATAAAAAAATTGAACTGATTTTCATCAGTCCAATTAAGTATAGAACCTAAAAATATGTATATTAATTGATAAAGCGATGATATTATGTTAAACAATCAGCAGTTATTAACAAAGTTAAAGGGGATTATGAATTCGGAGATTTAGAACTTCAAGATATACAAAGTGAGTAAGTTATTGTTAAAGTGGTAGTTTTATATATTTATCACTCTGACGAAGCAATGAGAATTGGTGATGCAGAATTTTCTTTTCCAGCACTATTAGGACATGAAGGAGCAGGAATTATCGAAAAGGTAGGTGAGCAAGCTACAAATTTTAAAGTTGGAGATCAAGTTTTAATGGCTTACAATACTTGGGGAGAATGTGAAAACTGCAATTCAGAGAATCCTTCTTCTTGTATAAATTGGACTACATTAAATATGAGTGGGGCTAGAATAGACGGATCATACACATTCAAAAAGCAAGATGGAACAGCAGTATCTAATTTCTTTACGTAAAGCTCTTTTTCTACACATACAATTACAAATTATAGAAACTTAGTTAAAATAGATAATGATATTGATTTAAGATTAGTTGTCCCTTTAGGATGTGGATTCTTAACTGGAGCTTGAACAATTGTAAATGGCTTAAAACCTAAAGTTGGAGATAGTATAGTTGTATTTGGTACTGGTGCGGTAAGTTCAGCAGCATTAATGTTAGCAAAAGCACAAGGCTGTACAAAAGTTATTGCTGTAGAGATTCATGGTCGCAGATTAAGTACTGCAAAGGAATTAGGTGCCACGCATGTGATTAATATTTCTAATGAAGATTTAATTGAAGAAGTAAATAAAATAACTAATGGCAAAGGGGTGAGTTTTTCTGTTGACAAAATAGGAGTTTCAACTGTTATGTAGTCTGCTATAGATGTTCTTGGTACGCAAGGAGTAATGGCCTCTATAGCTGTAACACAAAATAAATTAGAAATGAATAGCTTTACAGATTTAGTACTCCAAAATAAGTCCATTAAGGTGTATTGATGAGTGATGCGATTGCTCAATTTGAAATATCTCAATTAATTGAATTATATAAGCAAGGACAATTTGATTTTAATAAATTAGTTAAATTTTATGACTTCGAATATATTAACCAAGCAATTTTAGATTCAAATTCTGGAAAAGTTATTAAACCGGTATTATTAATATCTATATCCAAAGTAATTCCAACTTTTTAAATTCAATACTTAGATTCTCAATTTTATATGTGATTTCTAAATAAAAAGCATTTAAAGATTACAAAAAAGAGCAGAACAGATAGCTAATTACTAGTTATCCGTTCTGCTCTTATATATATCTTTACCTCTTACGAGCCCAACTTTATATGAACTTACTTTCGTATATTTTCGTAGTTAATTTACATGGAATTTAAAGATTGTTTATGTTCTATATGTCTTTTCAACAGCCTTTATTGTTAATCAAGTATATAAGATTAAAACAAGCATTTTTAATCTCATAACTACAATTAACACAGCTCAAATAATAATTTCATTTCTTATAAATTGCTAACATGAATAAGTAGTAGTAGAAATATAAAATTAAATATTAAAGAGCTGAATTGCATTACCTCTTAAAATACCGTCAATTGTGTCTGGATCAATATCACTGTTTTTAATATAGTCTACACCACGTGTATATTTCTCATCTTGGAAGTAAGGGAAGTCTGACCCCATCATGAGCTTATCCTTACCGAATGTATCAATGGTATTGATTAAAGAAGGTTCATGGAAATTAGCAGTATCATACCAAAATTGACGATTTAATACTTCATATGGATCAATGTTAAAGGCGTTCCAGTCTTCGTAATTGTCTTTAATACGAGTCATGAAGAATGGTAAAGCACCACCTAAATGTGAAATATGGAATTTGATATTTGGATATTTTTGTGGAATCTCGTTTTTAATTAATTGTAACGTAATGAATGTAGATTCTAATGGTGCGCCAATCACCCATTCTAATTGATAGTCGTTCACGAGTGGACTTTGGGCACCACAACCAGTTGGATGAATATAAAGTGTTGCATTTAATTCGTTCATAGCTTCGAAGAAAGGTTCGAATTGTTTGTCGGCAACTGACACTTTATCTTTCACAATAGTTGGAATCGCAATACCTACAAAGGCATCTTTTTTAAGTAGTTCTTGCGCTTCTTTAATAGCTTGATCGACATATGGAAGAGATACTGCACCATATGCTAAGAAACGGTCTGGATATTGTTGAATCAATGATTCATATAAATCGTTAATCTCTTGTGCACTTTGATGTGCTTCTTCTTTTGTACCCCATTGTGGTGATTGTGGTGTGGCAGAGATGATTTGCATATCAACGCCAGCATCGTCCATCATTTTAAAGCGCTTGTCTAGATCTTCTTTAGAGGCAGATTGATTAATTCCTTTAGCAACCTCTGTACCTTGACTACCTAATTTGCCTAATTTCTCTAAATAGTCTTCGCTCCATAAATGTGCATGTGTATCAATCGCTTTTGCATTTGACATATGATTGTTCTCCTTTAATTAAATGACTATATTAAATATTTATCCAGTTTTAAAAAATATAATCTTTTATTGACGACGATTTAAACTTAAAACTTCGATTAAGCTAAGAACATTTAACATAAAGAATTTAGAAGCGGCTTTGGCACCTTGGTGACCATGTCCTGCTTTATAGTGATTGTAGATTGCTGTACCCATCACTATGTTAATCATTAGAGTGCCCACAACGACTAATTTTTGGCCAAGTTTGCCTAAAATTGAACTAAATAAAAAGATAGAACCTACAAATTCGAATAATCCTGCTAATCGCATTGAACGACGTGATAATCCGAATCCTTCTTTAAATTGTTGTGCCATAGCATCGTCATTTTTTACTTTTGGTAAACTACTTTTTAAAATTTCTTTTCCTACATATGCGTTAATAACATGTCTTAGTAACATGCTTAACACCTCCTATTAAATAATATTAAAGATTAGTGTGTTGTATTTGATTGTCTTTTTTCTGAGAAGAGTGCAATGAATGCACCTATCAGTGCTACAAAGGCAACGATATAAAATGTCATATCTAGACCATGGATAAGGCCGGCTGCACCGTGTAATGGTGAAAGGTGACCGAAACCAGTCATGAGTGTTACAAGTATACCTGTACCGATAGCTGCTGAAATTTGGCGAATTGTATTATTCATTGCCGTTCCATGCGCAATCAAGGATACAGGTAAAGCGTTTAATGCTTGTGTAGTCATTGGTGTCATAATCATAGAATTACCTAACATCAAGATTGAGAATGTCACAATGACATACAATGCTGATGTTTGTGGATTGAACTGTGCCATGAATAAGGCACCTATCATAATCAATAACATGCCAGTGATACTTAAACTTCGGCCGCCAACACGGTCGTATAATTTACCAGTAACAGGCGACAACAAGCCCATGACGAGTCCACCAGGTAATAAGATGAGACCAGATTCTAAAGGTGACCAATGCATCATGGTTTGCATGTATATAGGTAAAATAGTCAAATTACCGATAAAGAGTACAAACATTAATACAATTAAAGTCATCGAAATGGTGAAACTACGGTATTTAAATACTCTAAATTCGAGTAACGGTGAAGGTAGTTTCAACTGACGACGTATAAATAGCGCAAGTATAATGATGGAAATGATGATCGTCACGTAAACGGATGGATGTGACCAACCCAGGTTACCGGCTGAACTAAAGCCATAAAGTAAACCACCAAATCCTAATGTAGACATGATGACTGACAAGATGTCTAACGAAGGTTGTTGTGTCTCGGTAATATTTTTCAAATATAAAAAGCCGAAAATAGCGTCAACCACACTAATTAAGAGCACGACTAAAAATAGATAGCGCCAATCGAATAGGTGGATGAACCAACCTGCTGCTGTAGGACCAATCGCAGGTGCAAAGCCTATGACAAGACCGAAGATACCCATTGCCATACCACGTTTTTCAACAGGAAAAATAATGAATAATAGTGTTTGAGATAATGGCATTAAAATACCTGCAC
The DNA here is from genome assembly GCF_008385775.1 of Staphylococcus sp. GDX7P312P. Taxonomy (NCBI): domain Bacteria; kingdom Bacillati; phylum Bacillota; class Bacilli; order Caryophanales; family Staphylococcaceae; genus Staphylococcus; species Staphylococcus sp. GDX7P312P. The sequence goes on from NZ_VUKI01000003.1 coordinate 8,765, forward strand.
CTAACGCTTGAATACTACGACCCACTAATAATAATGGGAAATTAACACCCAACATACAGATTAAAGAACCAAGTATTAAACAGGTCGCAGCCGTAAAGAATAGTGTACGTAATGAAAATCTCTCAATTAAGTAGGCTGTGACAGGAATCATAATACCGTTCACTAACATAAAGATGGTCGTTAACCACTGTGCCGTACTACTTGATATCGCAAAGTCCTTCATGACCTCTGGCAATATCGTTGTAAGTAACGTTTGATTTAAGACACCAATAAAAGCACCAATCATCATGACCGCAATCATTAAATTACGTTGTTTTATATTTAAATGTGATGGTTGTGTCTGAGTCATAATTTCACCTCTTTTCTTAAATGGAATCAACTATCACTTATTTTATTCGGAATGCGTTCCGTTTGTCAAATTTATGAATTCAATATAATATAGATAGTGTTAAAAAACGAAAAAAGTAAAAAGGAGATGCTTAGTAATGAATATTGAAGGTCTTGAAAAATATTTAAATATAGATCCAAATAAATATAATGAACCAAGCTTGGAAGCATTAAATTATTATTTAAAACGATATATGTTAACAGTGCCTTTTGAAAATATAGATGTTCAAAATGGTGTGAGAATATCAGTAGAAGTAGATGATATCTATGAAAAAATCGTTAATCACCAACGTGGTGGTTTCTGTTATGAAATGAATCACTTCTTCAAAGCGTACTTAGAAGCAAAAGGCTTCACAGCAAATATGGTATCTGCAACTATTCATACACCAGGGGGCGGACGTAGTCTTAAAGGCTCTCATATGTCATTAATCGTGCCGATTGATAGTGTCAATTATGTCGCTGATGTCGGTTATGGTGACTTGCCAATAAGTGCTATGCCAATTAATAATCAAGATAGTGATGCAATCATTGAGGATATTAACGGAGAATATCGTGCCATTTATGTAAATGATAACTTATTCTACATTCAAAAATGGAAAGACAATGAGTGGGATACAGAATACGAAGCTGAGTTAGAACCTAGAGACATTCATGATTTTGATTATAATATCGAATACAATCAAACTAATCCTAATTCTACATTCGTTAAACGTTTGCTCGTTACAATGCCTAAATCATATGGTCGTGCGACAATGTCTCAAAATAATTTAACGTTAACGAAACAACGAGATAAAGAAAAATATGATGTGACAAGTGAAAATTATCGTCAATTTTTAAAAGAAGAATTCAATTTAGATGTTAAAATTAATAGATTAGAACCATAAAAGGGAGCACATCGTTTGGAAGGGGATAAGATGACCAATCAACGGAAAAAACGTAGTGATGCAACGCATAACAAAGCAATCATCTTACAGACAACGACCCAATTATTAGCACAGGGTGAAGATATTAGTGAGATGAATATGTCGGAAATCGCGAAGAAAGCTGGCGTGGGTGTAGGCACTTTATATCGTCACTTTGAAAGTAAATCGTTACTATGCCAAGCGATGATGGATGAAAAGGTTCATGATATGTTTGATGAAATGGATACGTTCCTTCATCAGCATCAAGATGCGTCTGTGAGGGATAAAATATATGGTGTTTTATCTATTTATTTAGATTTAAAAGAGGCAAACTTTAATGTCCTAAATTTTATTGAGAAATCAAATTCTCAACATCAGTCAATGATTAATATTCCGTTTTATGAACAACTGAAAGAATTGATTAAAGACCAGTTCACTAGTCAGCAACAGACCCAAGATTTAGAGTTTAAGATTAATTTGATGCTAAACTCATTTTCATCAGATTTCTATTACTTTGCCAAACACGATCAACAACTGACAAAAGACCAATTTTTAAGTAGACTATTAGATATATTTATAGGATAGATAATAGCTTGAAAGTTGGACAGAATTAAGAAAGGAGCAAATGTAAATAAACACTAGTTCATTAAATAGCCCCTTAAAATTTATTGTAGCCTGAGATATTAATTTATGTCCCAGGCTACAATTTTTATAAGTCATATGATAGATTGTTAAACTTTGCGATAACGCTTAAGTCCGATGATATTTAAAATGATAAATAAAATAATAAAGATAAGAAGAATAAGAACATCTTACCTGAACCACTAGGTCCTATTAGTCCCAAAAGTTCGCCTTCGTTAATGTCTAGACTGATTTGGTCTAAAACTTTATGTTTATCATAGGATTTTACTGCGTCTTTAAGTGAAGCAATCGTCTGCATCATGCTGTGTACCTCCTTATTTGACACTCTGCTTAATTACTGTATATTCAATATAAATCAATTTTCGACAATTGCATGCATCAATTGAAATAATCAGACACATGAGATATAAATGTTCAATAATGTTATGGGGCGACACAAATGAACGAAGAAACCATGGATAAACGTGTGTATAAAATATTAACCAAAATTGAAAAAAAGTATGATTACACTACTAAATGTTAAATCTTATGATGACATTAGTATTAAAGATATTTGTGATGAAAGTGGCATTAGTAGGGGAACATTTTATCAACACTATAGAGATAAAGATGACTTTTTATTTCAATATCAAAAAGCCATGATGAAAAAAGGGAAGCGTCAATTGACACAAATTCAATTTGAGGAACGACGTCAATTCTTTGAACACGCGTTAAACTCTTGGATTAATGAAGGAGAATTACTACTTTTATTGTTAAGAGATAATGGCGTTTATATTGTCCACCAAGCCATGAAAAAGAATTTACAACAAAACATTGAAGTTCGTTTAGTGCCTATTATGAATACTTAGGCACTTACAAATAAGGAAAAATAATTTTTAATTATATGACACTGGCCCCCAAATAATGGGAATAATATAAAAACACTTTCGTTGAATTCATTTAAAATGAATCATACGGAGGTGTTTTTTCTATGAAAAGAGTGTCTTATTCATTAAAAACAAGTATAAAACTATTGAGATGAAAAAATCTGGTTATTCGATAAAAAAATTATAGAAACATTAAATATTAGAAATAGAACACAGGTGGAAACATGGTGGAGATGGTATCGAAATGGGGAAACTTATAGATTTTCTCAACAAGTCGGTAAGCAATATACTTATGGTAAAGAACTTGAAGAACTCTCAGAAGTTGAAGAATTAAAATTAGAGAATAATAGAAAAGATATTGAAATAGATATTTTAAAAAAGTAAAAAGAATTGGAAAGGAAGGGGTACCAAAAGTAATCGTAAAATTAGTTGATCAATTAAAGCATAAGTATTCAGTAAAAATAATACTTGATGTTTTAGAAATACCTGAACTGACATATTATAGATGGGAACACAAGAACTATAAAAATGATGACTTGAAGCAAAAAATCATTCAATTGTGTAAAGACAACCAATACATCTATGGTTATCGAAAAATTACAACCTTGATTAATCAATTGTCTTCAGTAGCAGTTAATCATAAAAGAATTCAGAGAATCATGCAGAAGAATGATTTAAATTGTCGAGTTAGACCTAAAAAGACTAAAAGCATTGGTAAACCTTGTTATAAAACAGATAATTTACTACAAAGACAATTTAAAGCAAGTCAACCAATGGAAGTATTAACAACAAATATTACTTATTTATCTTTCGGTAACCCCATGTTGTATTTATCTTCAATTATGGATCTTTATAACGGAGAAATTGTTGCATATAAAATAGATAACAAACAGGATCAAAGCTTAGTAAATGATACATTGAATCAAATTGTAATTGATATTGTTGAAAATTACATTAAAAACTATAATAATAATCGAATTCAACAAAAGCTAGGCTACTTAGCCCCTGTAAAATACAGAGAATTAGCAGCCTAGAACATAGTGTTTTTATTAAGTTCCCATTTTAAGGGTTCAGTGCCATATCTAATTACTTATAGTCTTTCTTAATTAGTATAAATATTAAGAAAGGTGTATATCTTTGTAACCTTCATTTACATTAATAATGTTGTGATAACCTTTGTGTTCTAAAATACCAATAGCTATAGAACTTCTAATGCCAGATTGACAGTGTACATAAATATCATCATTTTTATTGAAAGGTAAATCTGTGTCTAAAAGTTTGCCGTGTGGTACATGAACCGCTTGAGATAAGTGGCCATTATTCCATTCATTATCATTACGTACATCTAAGACATGTGCTTCATTACCAGTTATGTCTTTACTATGAACAGATTGTGTTTGAATTTGAGAATGTGGTAACTGGTATCCAGACACATTATCATATCCAATAAGTTGTAAAGTATGTGTTGCTTTTGAAACAAGGTAATAGTCTCCAATCAAGTTAATTTCTTGATCATAGTTTAGATACCAGCCAATTTGATTGATGAAATTTTTATCATATGGAATATTGATTGTACCTTCAATATGTCCCCCATGATAAGCCTCTTTACTGCGGAGATCAAAAGTTAATCTGTTTGTACTTGTAGCTGGATAAACTGTATAAGGTTGATATAAATTCATACCGAATTGATTAATTTTTTTCATTTGTGCAAAATGATGTGGTGGTGCAGGTTGGTCAGAAATGAGTTTATCGATAAAGGTAGCTTCATTATTTTCAGAAAAAGCCCAGTTTGTTTGTTTTTCATAGCCAAGCGTAGATGTTGGAATAGCACCTAAAGATTTACCACAAGGACTACCAGCGCCATGACCAGGCCAAATTTGAATGTAGTCTGGCAAGTCTTTAATACTTTCAATCGATTTAAACATTTGTTTTGCGCCTATTTCAGATGATCCTTCTACTTTAACCGCTTTTTCTAGTAAATCAGGTCTACCGATATCTCCTACAAAAATAAAATCACCACTGAATAGTCCCATTGGAACTTGTGCTCCAGCACCTTCGTCAGTAAGTAAAAAACTTATACTTTCTGGCGTGTGACCAGGTGTATGAAGCACTTTTAATTTTATATTTCCTACATAAATATCGTCATTATGTTGAACAAAATGAGTGTGGTTAGGCATATTTTTATAACCTAATGTGTCATCACTTTCAACTGATACATAAATATTAGCATTTAACTTTATAGCAACATCTCTAATTCCTGAAGCAAAATCTGCATGTATATGTGTTTCAGCTGCATGAGTAATGGTTAAACCCTCTTCATCGGCAACTCGAATATATGAAGATAAGTCACGAATAGGATCAATAATCATGGCTTCTCCAGTTTTTTGACAACCGATTAAATAAGATGCTTGAGATAAATATTTATCATAAAATTGTTTAAAAAACATAATATCATTCCTTTTTAATTATATAAATAAATTGTGATTAGCTTGTTCTGTATATCCAATATATGCACCTACGCCACCGTATTCTACATCATCACGTAGTTCTTCTTTTGTAATGCCCATAACATCCATGCTCATTGTACAAGCAATAAGTTTAACACCTTGTTCAACTGCTTGATTGATAAGAGAAGGTAAATCATCGACATTTTTCTTTTTCATGACATAACGCATCATTAAATTTCCTAAACCAAACATATTCATTTTTGAAATAGGCATGTTAATTGGTGAATTTGGAAGCATGAAGTCAAAAAGTTTTGCAATACCTTTTTTCTTAATGCGTTGATTTTGAATTTTTTTAAGTGCATTTAAGCCCCAAAATGTGCAAAAAATGGTTACATCTCTACCTGCGGCTTTAGCACCATTAGCAATAATCATTGCTGCAACTGCTTTATCTAGCTCACCGCTAAATAAAACAATCGTTGTTCCATTTTTCGTGTGTGTCACTTCTATATTTTTATTTTCTTCTTTTTGAATAATAGCGCGAATTTCATTACCAGAATCATTGAGTCTAACAAGTGTATGTCCAGTTTGTTTGATCCAGCTTTTAATATCATTTAAAAATCCATGATCAGTCACAACAACTTCTATTTGATCACCAATAGCGATGTTTTTGATTTCTTTACTAATATTAACAATAGGTCCTGGACATTGTAGATTACTATAATTGAACATCTTACGATTATCTTTGATTTGAATTTCTTTATCTTTTTTTAATTTAAATGATTCATTATTATGTTGTTGTTCGTATGCGGTATAACCTCCATCTAAATTCACCACATCGTATCCACGTTGTGTAAGAAATTGACTTGCTTTTCTACTTCTATTACCACTTTTGCAATAAATATAGTAAGTTTTATTGCGATCGTGTTTAAAATTTTCTATGTTTTCAACTGAATGTAATAAAGCATTTTTAACGTGTCCTAATTCAAATTCTTCAGGCTGTCGAACGTCAATTAATTGACCATTAGAACCCAATTCTTGTAATTCTTTTTTAGTGAAATCATTAATGTGTTTCGTTTTATATTGTGACATAATAGCCTCCTTTTAAATACCTGTAGGGGTATATTATAATGAATTAGATAGTTTGTCAAATACCTATGGGGGTATTTGACAAAATAAAATTTAATCAATATGATGTAATTATTAAAAAATTAATTTGGAGTGAAATATATTGGAATATAATAAAAAGATGATTAATCGTATTCATCGCATACAAGGACAGCTTAATGGTGTGATTAAAATGATGGAGGAAGAAAAAAGTTGTAAAGATGTCATTAGTCAATTAAGTGCATCTAAAAGTTCTATTCAACGTTTAATGGGTATTATCATTAGTGAGAACTTAGTAGAATGTGTCAAAATGTCTGAAGAAAATAGTGAAGATTCTCAGGCACTAATTAATGAAGCAGTTGAATTATTAATAAAAAGTAAATGATAAGTGTAACAGCAATTATAGTAATGTTAGCTATTGGTATCTTAGGAGGATTTATTTCTGGATTAGTTGGTATAGGAGGAGCCATTGTTATTTACCCTGCTCTCTTATTATTACCACCTTTATTTGGTTTACCTACTTATAGTGCTTATATTGCTTCAGGATTAACTTCAAGTCAGGTGTTTTTTAGTACATTGAGTGGATCTTTAAAAGCATATAAAAATAAAAATTTTTCTAGAACGCTTATACTTAATATGGGAAGTGGAATGGTAATAGGTAGTATTCTAGGTGCATTATTAGCAACTGTATTTAATAGTCATTTTGTTAATGTAATTTATATAATCATTGCTTTGTTAGCTCTTATTCTAATGTTTATTAAAATCACACCATCTACTAGTCATATTAAGTTTAATCGCGTACTTTTAATTACAATAGGTAGTATCATCGGTTTGGTATCTGGTATTGTAGGAGCTGGTGGAGCATTTATTATTATTCCAGTACTACTTGTTATATTTAAATTACCAATGAATATGGTTGTTACAAATAGTATTGTAATTGCATTTATTTCTTCTATTGGAGCATTTATTATTAAATTATTACAGGGTTATATTCCTATCAATAGTGCAATACCGTTAATTTTAGGTAGTATACTATTTACGCCTCTAGGTATGAAAATAGGGCAAAAAATACCTGATTCTATTCAAAAAGTGATTGTAAGTGTTTTAATCGTCTTTGCAATCATTAAGTTGATTTTTTAAGAACATTATATGATAGAAAATCTATTAAAAAGCGTCTCAATCATATTGAGACGCTTGAAGTTTATCTAGCTTTAAATGATTCAATGGAGGTTTTGATTTCATCTCTAACACGTTGAAATTCTGACCAAGGTTTTCCTGCAGGATCATCAAATCCCCAATGTTCCTTTTTTACATTAGGCGGCAATATAGGACAGTTTTGATCAGCATCACTACATAGAGTTACTACTAAATCGGATTGGTTTAGTATATTGTTGTCAATTAAATTAGAAGTATGGTTTGATATATCAATTCCAACTTCTTTCATAGCTTCGATTGCTTTCGGATTGACACCGTGTGCCTCAATACCTCCAGAATATACTTGCCATTCATCACCTAAGATTTTTTTACCCCAGCCTTCAGCCATTTGGCTACGGCATGAATTACCTGTACATATAAAATAAATTATTTTCTTTGTCATCATTGACACCTCTTTTTTAAAATATAATAAGTGTAACGTACAAACCAACTAATGTAATAAACAGAACAGGAATCGTAATAACAATACCCGTTTTAAAATATGTGCCCCACGAAATTTTTACTCCTTTTTGTGTTAAAACATGTAGCCATAGTAATGTTGCTAAGGAGCCGATAGGTGTGATTTTAGGTCCTAAATCTGCGCCAATGATATTAGCATAAATCATGCCTTCTTTGATTAAACCGGTAGTTGCAGATTGTCCAATAGCAATTGCATCAATTAATACGGTAGGCATATTATTCATAATGGCTGAAAGGAATGCGGATATAAAGCCCATACCTATAACACTACTAAACAATCCATAGTTTGATATGCTTGATAGAATATTAGCTAATAGTGCAGTAATACCTACATTTTTCAGACCAAATACAACTAAATACATTCCTATAGAAAAGAGCACAATATTCCATGGTGCACCTTTGATAACTTGTTTTGTATTTACTACTCTCGATTTATAGGCCAATACAGTAAATATAAACGCAATCAAACAAGCAATTAACGATACTGGAATTTGAATAAATTCACTAACTATATAACCGATGAGTAAGATTGATAAAACAATCCATGAAAACTTGAATAATTTTGGATCTTTAATGGCTTGATTAGGTGCTTTAAGATTTTTAATTTCAAAATGGTTAGGAATAACTTTTCTGAAATATAGCCATAATACAACGATACTTGCAAGTAAAGAGAATAGATTGGGAATGATCATGCGGCTTACATATTCAATAAATCCAATATGGAAGTAGTCAGCAGAAACGATATTAACCAAATTACTTACAATTAGTGGAAGAGACGTAGTATCTGCAATGAATCCACTTGCAATGATAAAAGGAAAAATGACTTTTTGATTAAACCCTAGATTTCTTACCATAGCTAGCACGATTGGAGTGAGAATTAATGCAGCTCCATCGTTCGCAAAGAAAGCTGCTACAATAGCGCCTAACAACATAATGTAAACAAACATTTTAAATCCATGACCATTTGAAGCTCTAACCATATGTATAGCTGCCCATTCGAAAAATCCAATTTCATCTAAAATTAATGAAATGAGTATAACAGCGACAAAGGTTAACGTAGCATTCCAAACTATCCCTGTAACTTCAACAACATCTGAAAGACTAACAACACCTGTAATAATAGCAATGATAGCACCAAACAATGCTGTAATACCAATATCTAACCCCTTAGGTTGCCAAATAACAAACATGAGAGTTAAAAGAAAAATAATAATCGCTAGAATAGTCATTATGTACATTCACCTGTCTTTATCTTTTTACACATACATTGTTGAGTAGGAGAGCTAATATAAGTTAATTCATTGTTGATTGAATCTAAGGACTTATGATTAAGTCGGTACATGCGCTTAGTACCGTCTTTTCGTGTAGATACTAATTCATTATCTACTAGAATTTTCATATGATGACTTAATGTAGGTTGTGAAAATTGAAAATACGCTAATAAATCACAAGCACATAATTCACCGCAAGATAATAAGTCTAATATTTCTAATCGACTTGGATCCGATAAAATTTTTAATTGTAATGATAGTTCCTTATAAGACATATGGATGTCATCCCTCCTTTATTATAGATTATCATCTATATAGACAAATATCTATATAGATAATACTTTTTGCAATAATACATTTAATTAAAACCTTGTTTTAAACATCGATGACAAGGTCTAATGTAGGACGTGGAGACATCATTTTCGGAATGATATAAATAAATCCATAAATGGAGATAAATCGAAAATATTTATACCCCTAGGGGGTATGTGTTATAGTATAAGTATAGCTAATATAATATTTTCATAAATAGGAGGGGTTAATTTGAATAATAATGGTGAAGAGCATAATCATCAAAATCACATGAATCATTCCAATCACATGCATCATGATAACCATGCCTCACATCATCATAGTGGCCATGCACATCATCATGGAAATTTTAAAGTTAAGTTTTTTGTTTCATTAATTTTTGCAATACCTATCATTCTTTTATCGCCAATGATGGGTGTTAACTTACCTTTTCAATTCACATTTCCAGGTTCTGAATGGGTAGTGTTAATATTAAGTACAATTTTATTCTTTTATGGTGGTAAACCGTTCTTGTCTGGTGGTAAAGATGAAATTGCTACAAAAAAACCAGGCATGATGACCTTAGTTGCCCTAGGTATTTCAGTAGCTTATATTTATAGCTTGTATGCTTTTTATATGAATAACTTTAGTAGTGCAACTGGTCATACAATGGACTTTTTTTGGGAATTAGCAACCTTAATTTTAATTATGCTATTAGGACATTGGATAGAAATGAATGCTGTCGGAAATGCTGGAGATGCTTTAAAGAAAATGGCAGAACTGTTACCTAATAGTGCTATTAAAGTTATGGATAATGGCCAACGCGAAGAAGTTAAAATATCAGACATCATGACTGATGATATCGTCGAAGTAAAAGCCGGAGAAAGCATTCCGACAGATGGTATTATCGTTCAAGGACAAACATCTATAGATGAATCCCTAGTCACTGGAGAATCTAAAAAAGTACAAAAAAATCAAAATGACAACGTCATCGGGGGTTCTATTAATGGGTCTGGAACAATACAAGTCAAGGTTACAGCTGTGGGAGAAGATGGATATCTTTCTCAAGTTATGGGACTTGTTAATCAAGCACAAAATGATAAATCTAGTGCTGAATTGTTATCTGATAAAGTAGCGGGTTATTTATTCTACTTTGCTGTAAGTGTTGGCGTGATTTCTTTTATTGTCTGGATGCTCATTCAAAATGATGTTGATTTTGCATTAGAACGTCTTGTAACTGTGTTAGTCATTGCTTGTCCACATGCTTTAGGCTTGGCAATACCTTTAGTCACTGCACGTTCTACTTCAATTGGTGCACATAATGGTTTAATTATTAAAAATAGAGAGTCTGTAGAAATAGCTCAACATATCGATTATGTAATGATGGATAAAACTGGTACTTTAACTGAGGGTAACTTTTCTGTGAATCATTATGAGAGCTTTAAAAATGATTTGAGTAATGATACAATATTAAGCCTTTTCGCCTCATTAGAAAGTCAATCTAATCACCCATTAGCTATAAGTATTGTTGATTTTGCGAAAAGTAAAAATGTTTCATTTACTAATCCACAAGACGTTAATAATATTCCAGGTGTCGGATTAGAAGGTCTAATTGATAATAAAACATATAAAATAACAAATGTCTCTTATCTTGATAAACATAAACTTAATTATGACGATGACTTATTTACTAAATTAGCTCAACAAGGTAATTCAATCAGCTATTTAATTGAGGATCAACAAGTCATTGGCATGATTGCTCAAGGAGATCAAATTAAAGAAAGCTCAAAACAAATGGTAGCTGATTTACTATCAAGAAATATTACACCAGTCATGCTTACAGGTGACAATAATGAAGTGGCACACGCTGTCGCAAAAGAATTAGGTATTAGTGATGTCCACGCACAACTCATGCCAGAAGATAAGGAAAGCATTATAAAAGATTATCAAAGTGAGGGTAATAAAGTCATGATGGTCGGAGACGGTATCAATGACGCACCAAGTCTTATAAGAGCAGATATTGGTATTGCAATTGGCGCAGGAACGGATGTAGCAGTTGAGTCAGCTGATATTATACTCGTTAAAAGTAATCCATCAGATATTATCCATTTCTTGACCCTCTCAAATAATACTATGAGAAAAATGGTGCAAAACTTATGGTGGGGTGCAGGTTATAATATTGTTGCTGTATCTTTAGCAGCTGGTATTTTAGCATTTATCGGCTTGATTTTATCACCTGCAATAGGTGCTATTTTAATGTCGCTAAGTACGGTTATTGTTGCAATTAATGCCTTTACATTAAAATTAAAATAAAAGATAGGAGTTTTATTATGATTAAAAAATTATTTTTTATGATATTAGGATCATTACTAATATTATCAGCTTGCTCCAATAATGATGAAAAAGATAAAGACACTAATGACCAAAAAAGTGAGAGCCATATGAAGCATAACGATGAAAGTAAAGTTCCTGAAGATATGACATCGACTAATGAGGGTGAATTTAAAGTGGGAGATAAAGTAACGATTACAGCAGGACATATGCCAGGTATGAAAGGTGCAGAAGCTACTGTAAAAGGTGCGTATAAAACATATGCCTATGTTGTAAGTTATAAACCCACAAATGGAAATGAAAAAGTAAACAATCATAAATGGGTCGTAAACGAAGAAATCAAAGATGCACCTAAAGATGGATTTAGTAAAGGCGATACTGTTAAATTAGAAGCAAGTCATATGTCTGGTATGAAAGGTGCTACAGCCAATATAGATAACGTGAAAAAGACTACTGTTTACGTAGTTGATTACAAATCCAAAGATAATGGTAAAATCATTAAAAATCATAAATGGATGACAGGAAATGAACTGAAAGCACGATAAAAATCTAGTTCTAGATTGAGAAATAAATAGATATAAAGATATCCTCCTTAATCAATAATTTAAATAACTTATTATTGTTAAGGAGGATATTTTTTAGTGTGTAAATTAAAAAGAATTTTAGAAGAATAACATTTATCAAAAAATTGTTCATTACCTTATTAAATGAAATTATATAATTAAAAACCGCATCATTAACCGATACGCAGAAGCGTATCATAAGTGATGCGGTTTTATATATTATTTTAGTAATAAAGAACAGATAGACAATAAATTAATACATATTTAGGAAAAAAATGAACCAAATTGACAAATGGATTATAAATTTAATGCATTACCTCGTATATCTAGATCACAATCTAATTATGGATATGTAGATACAATAAAAACTATTTTTCATAAAATAATTACTAACTCAGAAAATTGAAACTGTTGTTAAAAAAGTAAATTTATTTATTCAAATAAGAAGGGTATTATAACAGTCAAAAGGGTAGTAATATTTTAAAGAAGCAAAGGGGTAAAGTGTACAAATTTATCGCTAATATGTATTCACTATTTCATTAGTCACAACAAATATAGTTAAAAACGAGGGGATAAAAATGTTTAAGCTAGTTGTTACAGATATGGATGGGACGTTTTTAAATTCAAAAAGTAGTTTCAATCGTGAGAAGTTTGAAAGTTTATTAACGAATTTGAGAGATAAGGGTATTCGCTTTGCTTTTTGCACGGGAAAACAAAATGAGCGTGTCGATGCAATTGTGGGAGATTTAACGAAAGATTTATTCATTATCGGAGATAGTGCATCGCGTATTAAAATCAATGACATGAATATCTATGCTAAGACGTTCAATAATCAACTTGGATTAGAGTTGATTAATACAATTAAGCAAATTGATGAAAATTTGGTCGTTATTGTTTGCACTGAAGGTATGGCTTATGCTGAAGAGCATATTTCCGAGAAAGAACGAGATATGGTTCTAGGTTCATATGAGAAAGTAACCTTTGTAGAAGATTTAAATACAATTGATAAAGATATGTTGAAGATTACGATTTTTGACATACAAGGTCAGTGCTTTGAACATGTGAAAGGTTTAAACAAATATGAAGATGATCTCTATATAGTAGCTGCAGAAGAGAATTGGATAGATATCACACACAAAGATGTTGATAAAGGAAAAACGATTCGCTTTCTACAACAATTATTAAATATTAGTAGTGAACAAACGATTGTATTTGGTGATGGTCTAAACGATATTCCTTTATTTGAAAATGCACGATTCAAAGTCGCAATGGACAATGCCTATTCAGAACTAAAACGTAAAGCGAATTTGATTTCGATTGATAATGATAGAGATGGCGTCATCAAAACTTTGAATACGTTACTTGGAAATGAAGATAAGTAATTTTTATGGCGAATTATTTTAAAAGAATATTGAAATTGCTGAATATAATAGTAATAATGCCATGATGATATTAAAAGAAGTTTGATGTTTATTTAACCAGTCATTAAATACACTACCGGCAAATGCCCAAACTAAGAGACAAGCCCAACCTATGAATACACTGATCATTAAATAGATTAGAATTGATGTTGAACCAGTGACTGACGGTATGATAAACGCACCAATCAACGTAATAAAAAATAATAATGATTTCATGTTTAATACCTGAAGAATAAAACCACTTTTAAAGCTGTGATAGGCATTGGAAGTGGTTCTTTTATTAGTAGAAGTTAAAATTTTATAAGATAGATAAATTAAATACACAAATCCTAAGAATTTAAGGGGTGTCTCGATATAAGTAATCCACTGGCTAAATAGAAGTATGGCAATGTAGGATACTAAGCCTAGAAAAGCAAATCCGGAAAGAATACCTAATATAAAAGACTTACCGCCACGTAATCCATATATTCTTGTCGTGTTCATCATAAATAAATTGCTTGGACCAGGTGTGATTGAAGTTACAAAGACATAGATTAAGAAAGAAAACACATTATTCGCCTACCTTTTCTGTGCTATTATAGTAAGGATATGTATATAAGTAAAATTAATGTTAATAATAGAAGAATTAATATAAGTAATACATAGGGGAGGTTACATCATGGAAATGAGACAAGTAAAAATTATCAAGACGCTATTAGAAACAGGTAGCTATACCAAGACGGCTGAATTACTGAATTACACGCAATCCAATGTGACTCAGCAAGTTCAACTTTTAGAAAAAACGTTAAACCAAAAGTTGTTTGATTATAATCATAAACAATTACTTCCGACACCATTTCTAAAGGATATCCTACCGATGATTAATCAAATTTATGATGCATCGCAACGGATTAAACAAGTGTCTGAGCATAATAATTTGATGCGTACGATTAGAATAGCAGCACCCGAATCATTAATGCTGACGGGGTTGAGTGAAGTGATTAAAAATATCATTAATCACTATCCTCATATCGATATTAATCTTCAAAATAATAGTTGCAGTATGAATCATCAGAAATTACTTGAGGATGAAGTGGATATAGCTTTTGTCTTAAATGACGGAGTACATCATGACAAATTAAATGCCACAATGATTTGTGAAGAGGATATTGTCGTCGTTGCGCATGTAGAGGCGCCAGACCATTTTGATGAATTGTTAAAGCAGAAGCAATACAATCATTTTGTGATTAATGAAAAAGGATCAGTATATCGAAACATGTTTGAACAAATTGTGCGAGATTACCAATTAGATATCCATAAAACAACAGAGTTATGGAGTATTGGCGTCATTAAATCATTGTTATTAGATAATATCGGATTTTCATTTTTACCTTACCGTACAGTGAAACAAGAGGTAGAATCTCAACAATTAAAAGTCATCGAAACAGCAATTTCTATCAAAACGTTAGGGTCATATATACTGACAAAACCCTATCCTTGGAACAAAGAGTTAAATCAACTTATTATTGATGAGGTAAATAAAGCACAAGAATAAGGAATTGTTGTCTGCTTTAGTATGAGGCTAGTTAAAAAGGGAGACCTTATTATCATTCAATATGTAGAGAACGTATCATAATTAAAACTGAAAAATAGTAAATAGTTACATAAATATACTCCATAAAGTTAGGTTTTAACCCACCTTTAAGGAGTATATTTGAATCGATATACAGTTTTAAAACAATTTCTTAGTAAATATAGACAATGATAAAGTAGTTAAGTATCTTTGTTATTTAGCTTTTTTAACACAAACAGCTGAAATTAGTGATACTAATCCAAATATGATAAATGAAATGAACATCCATATTGTGCCGTTCATAGTTAAGCCAGAGTTAGTATATAGTAACTCTTTTAAAGTATTTACATAGTGATAGAATGGGCTCCATGGTAAAATCCAATCTTGATAGAATTTTGGTACCATTACTTTAGGCAACATAACTGCTTGCATTGTGAAGAATAGATATAAAATAAATATTGGAATAGCACCAAAGCCTATCCATACCATTAATCCTAGTATGAGTAGTGCAAATCCTAATATTGCAATTGCTATGAATAATGCTGTATCTAATGGGTGATTAAAATCAAAGTTCAATACTCCACCTGTATAGTAGACATAGACAAATGCACCAGCGAAAGCAGCTATTGTTACTGATAGGATAACTTTACTTGTAAACCATAATTTATCTTTATGTGATGTTAATTTTTCTCTGTTTTTAAAGGTTAAGAATGATAGCACTGCGGTAATCATTGCTGCAAACCATATTGGTGTAAACATTGCTGAAGCACCATTTCCATTACCTTGGTGATCTTTAACTTCATTTAAAGTTGTAGTTTCAACTTTGACCGGATTCACAAATTGATTAAATTGCTTACTTGGTAAGTCTATTTGATTTTTTGCTAATAACTCAACATTTTGCTTACTAATCTGATTATTAAGGTTCTCTGTAATTTTACTTAGTGCTTGTTGAGCAATATTGGATACTTGCCCATTACTGCCTTGATTAATGATTGTTTCGATATGTGCTTGTTTTGGTTTTGGTATTTCTTGAGAACTACTACCCATTTTTGCTTGCATTGCTTTAATTTGTTGAGGTGATAATTCACCAGACTTTATTTTTTCTTTAATTTCATTTTGTTTTTCAGTCATAATTTTACTTTGAGCATTACTAATGGCATTTTTAGAAAAGTCTTTCTCGAAGACGATAGCGCCAATATATTTATTATCTTTTAGTCCTTGCTTAAGGTCTTTCTCATTTTTCACGGACTCCCAATTTAACGTTTTATTATCACTTTTCTTCAAATTATCTGCTAGATTTTTACCAATGTTGGTTGAATTACCTTGAACTTCAATACCGTTATCTTTATTTAATATTGCCATTGGTACATCTTTTGGCTTCGGGTTGTATGCAGGATAAAAAGCTGTCGCTAAAATCATTAAAATTAATACGATTGCAATGGGAATTATCCACACTAATTTCTTTTTCATAAAAATTTCTCTCCTTATAAAACAACACTATGTTGTTTATCATTCTATTTGTTATTATAATAGGCAGATAAGGATATTCAATAATCAATAACTTTAAATGTGAATGTTAAACAACAATATAATCTGAAATGTTGTCATTATTTAATAAATAAGGAGTGATTTTTATGGATCGTAGAGTTAAACGAACGATTACTAGTATTGAGAAAGGTTTTATTCAACTTTTAAAAACGTATAGTTTAGAAGAAATAACGATTCAACAGATTGCAGATGAAGCGGATATTAACCGTGCTACATTTTATAAATATTATATGGATAAATTTGACTTATTAAGTCACTTAGAAGATAAAGAAATTGAACGAATGAAAGCAAATATTGATTATGATAGATTAGCTAACCAACAAATTAATGAGTTTAGTGATTTAAATAAGATTATCAATAATGTACCAAATAGCATCATTAAAATTGTTTTAAATAATATTGAATTATATGAAGTATTATTTAATCTAAAAAGGCAAAGTAAATTAGAAGAAAAATTATCAGATACGATTTCACAAAACTTATTAATTGCTTTAAATAATAAAATGACCATCAACCATATACCTTTTAGATATTTTCACAGTTACATTTCTGGAGCTATCATAACTACAATTAAATATTGGGTATTAGATTCAGAAAGAATTCCAGAAGAAGAAATCATGAATCATCTATATACACTCATGAGCACAGGTCCATTAGAACAATTAGTCATAGAACTATCAAAAAAATCTTAGGATTGTTTGTGCTTTTGACAACATTTTTTATTCTTTTGTTACTAAACATACAGATTGATGGTTTTTGATTATTGTATAACAGGTTACTCGTAAATATTATTAGACACACAGGGGGAATGTAACATGTCTAATAATGTTTCAAATAACAAAACAAATAAAGAAAGAAAAAAAGTATTAATAGTAGGCTTAGGTATTAGTGGTATATCTTCAGCAATAGCTTTAAAAAAAGCAGGATGGGATCCTGTCATCATTGAGAAAGCCTCAGAACGGCGTAAAGGTGGCTATTTCTTGGCGCTATTTGGACTTGGTAGATCTGCTGCTCAAGATTTAGGAGCACTTCAATTCTTACATGATAGACGTAGTTCTACTTCTGTTAATTTCTCAATAGATAGAAATGGCATTACCGGTTATACACTTGGCTTTGCTGATATTCCGAGATCTTTTGCTCCATGGATGATGTTGCGTGGCGATATTGAGAACGCTGTCTATAAAGCGTTGCCAAATGATATCGAAATATTATTTGATACAGTGCCAGATGCTATTTGGCAAAATTCATCTGAAGTAAGAGTTACTACTAAAAATCTTAAAACTAATATGAAATCTGAAAGTTCTTATGATCTTTTTATAGGGGCTGATGGTGTATTTTCTCAAGTAAGAAAACTAGCATTCGGTCCGCATGAACAATATATAAAAGAATTAGATTATATGATTTGTGCCTATCAACTAACCGAAAATCCACCTGATTTAAAAATAGATCAAGGCGTCATTTTGCATGAAGTTAATAAATCATTTACTGTATTTACGTTTAAGGATCATCCAGCAACAGTTCTATTTACGTATAAAACGGATAATCCACAAGGGGAAAGAAAAAAAGATCCACGTGAAAGAATTAGAGAAGTATTTGGCAAACCCTATGGAAAATATATGGAATTTGCGTTGGAACAATTAGATCAAGCTGATGATGTCATATTTAGTACAACGGACCAAGTAAAAATGCCATCATGGTATCGAGGTCGTGTTGTACTAGTCGGTGACTCAGCATGGTGTCCAACACTTTATTCAGGAATGGGCGCAACATTAGGACTGGGTGGTGCTAATCTATTAGGAAAAGTATTACAAAAATATCCAGATAATATAGAGTATGCATTAAATGAATGGGAAAATATTTTAAGACCTAAAGTTAAACAATTTCAAAAGCAAGGTGCGACAATAGGCAGAAGAAATTTTGTATCTATAAATGATAAAGAAGTACAAAAAAGAGAGAAAAGTATTAAATTAAGAAGAATATTAATGAAAAGTAATCTGTTGGGTAATTTATTAAAGTATACACCATCCATAAAAGCGCGTAATGCAGATCTTACAAAAGAACTTTAGTATATATAAGGACCAATACTTAAATAGCGAAGCAATTTACAATGGTAAATACGCTTTGCTATTTTTTTTAATATCAGAAATTAATTCCGAAAGCTGTTCATTTTAATAGGTCGAGTAATTATTGTAATAAAAATAGCATCATTACTCAGAGGGTTTATTAAGTAGTTGCAGCATCTTCATTAATACATTCCAATGCAGTTTACACATTCTACAAGAACACTGACATTATTGGACAATGGTAACTGGCAAGTTAAATTCCAGTTTAAACTTCCGGATTATATTAAGACAGGTGTTGTGAATATTGATCAAATATTAGCTGCTGATAAATATGGTAATGAAATGAGATATGATCCTGTGTATGCTAACAATCAACTTAATTGTCAGTTTAAAGTTGAAAGAACGGAGAATATACAAACATTTTCAGTAGATCCTGTTGCAGACTTTTCAACGGAAATAAGAGGTAAAGCTTCTTCGGGAATGACGATGTATGCTTATGTGAATGGTAAAAAGATAGGGCAAGCGTCCGTAATAGATGGCAAATATTTTATGAAAATACCTAAACAATTGGCGAATAGCAAAATTCAACTTTATACAGTTAATAAATATAAAAATAAAAGTAAAGTTGTAACAATAACTGTATTAGATAGAACAGCACCTAAAAAGCCGACAGTCAGCAAGATGGCACCAAGAACGATTTCTGGAAAAGGTGAAAAAGGGTCAATCGTCTATATTTACAAAGGTTCTACTAAATTAGGAAGTGCTACTGTTAATTCTAAAGGAACATATGCGATTAACATTAGACCACAGAAAAAAGGTACAACACTCGTTATGTATGCCAAAGATAAAGCTAAGAATAAGAGTGCTTCTATAAAAATAAAAGTAAAGTAAATCAAAATTAAACAATGATGCATTGTGAACTTCACGAAATCATATTACGATAGTAGTAACAAAACTTTCAAAAGGAGCGTTATCTTTGGAAGAAATTAACTTGTTAGAAGATAAAAAATTGGCGAATAAACTAGCTATATATTCTTATATTAGCTTTGTCGTTTTCGGTATCATTTTTTATATTATTATGAAGTTTTCGGATGCACATAAATTTTTTGATTCTTTGTTAGTTAACGCATTATTCGTGATTATTCTTATTGTACTTATGTTTGTTGTCCATGAGTGTATTCACGGGGTATTTTTCAAACTATTTTCATCTAAGAATAAAGTCTACTTTGGGGCAGCTAGCGGTATGATTTATTGTGCGATACCAGGTGGGACGTTTACACCGCTTACGTTTTTAATTAGTAGTATCGCACCGTTTGTCATTATTACAACGCTATTTATAGTGACGTTATTTTTAGGATGGTTTCCGCGAGGGCTCTTTTTCTTCTTTGCCACATTTCATGCAGGATGTTGTGCTGGTGATTTCTATTGGGTTTGGAAAATGATTAAAGCACCGAAGAATGCCACAATTGAAACGACGGATAAAGGCATTATCATTCACTAGCTTTTACTTTTGTTTAGTAAAAGCTTATATGACAATCCAACACGATTTCGTGTTGGATTTTTTTAGTGTTATAAGTCTAACTCGATATCATCTAAATGTTTCCCAATAGCTACCAAATATAAAGGAACATCTGATTTGAATTGAATCGGTGTTAATTCGATTTCTCCTTCAGCATACTGAACTAGATGTATCAATTCATGATCTGTAAAACGAACAAATCCTTTTACACGGTAAACTTGTTGTGGGAGTTGGGTTAATCTTTCAATGAACGCTGCTTTTGGTTGTGAGCGAGGCGTATCTATCAACCGATGATTGATGGCGTGATGGAGTGTACCTCTTTGTTTAGCATCTAAATGTTTCACGTTTAACAATGTGTTTAACGCTAATTCTCCCCATTGTCCTACTTGTATGTTTGCGTCTCCATTAATCACCTCTAGATGCCTTAATAAGCGAGCGACTTGATTAAAATCAGCAATATCAATTTTATTTACAAATAGCGTAGAGCAATGACTTAATTGTTCATAAAATAACGCTTGAATATCTCTAGGGTATGTTTCTATCTTCTCGTACAACTTTGCATCAATGATGCCAAGCATACTTCTAATAGTGGTAATTGGAGCTAGGACAGGTGTTAGACAGGCGTCAACAACGGCCAATGGTTCAGCGATACCACTACATTCAATAAACACAAGATCTGGTTGATGTTCTAAATATAATTCATGCAATTGTTGTGAAACGTTTGATTTCATAGCACAGCAAATGCAGCCTTCTACAATCTCACTAATAGGAATAGTTGGCTCAATGAGTTGACTATCGACACTCATTTTTCCAAATTCATTAATAATCAATGCAGTTTTTAAATCATGATTCAATGCGTCTTTAATTAGGTGGTTCAATATCGTTGTCTTGCCACTGCCTAAGAAACCTCCAACAATAATGATTTCCATAATAAACTCCTAACTATGTATGAGATGCTAACGTTACGATTTTAAATTGTTATTGAGGTAAGGAAATAATCTAACAAATAAATCGTAATTATTACTATTTAAAAAGTATACCTAAATCGATATACATTTTCAAAAAATGAATAAATCAAGGGGGATTAAATGCATTTCTGATGTCTAACATTAATAATTTTAAAAATTAGCATTGACAATTAGACGGATTAATGTGAATAATAAAACGTAATGATTTTGATTTAGGAGATGTGTACATGTTTAAGAGAAGTATTATTTTATTATTTGTAGCTGTTTTAGCATTATCACTTGCAGCATGTGGCAAAGGTGATAGTGATAAATCATCTGATCATAAAGGTAAGTTAGAAGTTAAGACGACAGTTTATCCACTTAAATCATTTGCGCAACAAATCGGTGGTAAATATGTTGATGTTGAATCAGTTTATCCAAACGGAGTAGACCCACATACATATGACCCAAGTCAGAAACAAATGGTTGATATTGGCAAATCAGATTTATTCGTATACACAGGTGATAATTTAGACCCCGTAGCTAAGAAAATTGCCAAAGCCATTAATGATAAAGATAAAACATTATCTTTAGAATCAACATTAAATAAAAATAGTGACTTATTAAAAGGCGAAGAACATGAACATGAGCATGAACATGGTGAAGAGCATGAACACGGCGAAGAACATGAGCACCATCATCATGGCAAATATGATCCTCATATCTGGTTAGATCCTGTGATTAGTCAAAAATTTGCTAAAGAAATTAAAGATGAATTAGTTAAGAAAGATAGTAAACATAAAGATTACTATGAAGATAACTATAATAAATTAGTTAAAGACTTAAAAGGCATCGATAAAGATATGAAAGAAGCAGTTAAAGGTAATGAAGGTAAAACAGTTTATATTTCACATGACTCTATTGGTTACTTAGCAGATAGATATAACTTCAAACAAGAAGGTATCGAAAATATGAATGCTGAAGAACCTAGCCAAAAAGATTTAACAAATATTGTTAAACAAATTAAAGAAGATAAAGTGAAATATATCTTAGCTGAAGAAAATGTATCTAACAAAGTTGCCGATACAGTTAGAAAAGAAACTGACGCAAAAACAATTAAATTCTATAATATGGGCTCACATACGAAACAACAAGATGATGACAAAAATACGTATCAATCATTTATGAAAGAGAACGTTAAAGCGATTGAAAAAGCCCTTAAGAATGAATAATACGATATAATAAAAAAGATATTAATGTTTCATATCAAGGCCTCGTGATGATAGTCATGAGGTCTTTATTTATTAGAGGAAGAAGTAAGTCTTGCCTCCCTATGGATAATAGATAGAATTAGGCAGGGATTAATGTTATGGTGATAATGAAATGTAGCATTAGAGGAGGCCATTGCAAATGTCTTTAAGTACATTGGTTCATGTTATGTTTTATACGCTATTCTTTATAATAGTCGGAATGGCACCTGTATTTGGTGTTTATTTGCAAAAAAGAAAGCAAAAAGATAGTAAATCTAAATAATCATTAATATTTATTAAAAATAGGCAGCTGGCAGATTAAATTCTACTAGCTGTCTTTTTAATTTATGAACGCGTGAATAAATTGTTATAAATTAAAGTGATGACAATTCGATATTATATAATTTTAATATTTATTAAAAGCTAAAAAACTATAAAAATGAATATTGTAGTGTACATCAATTAAGGTATATAATAAATTAAAGCAATAATTAATTGATTTGAAACATGATGAAAGTAGGGATGAGTATAGTGAACAAAGGGGCAACATTAAAGAGATATTCACTTATATTAGTAGTCTTTCTGATAACGATGTGTTTATCTTTTCTTTTTCAATTTAATGAAGCGCATGCTTCTACTAAAAGTGATCATTTAGGTGTACAACAAACATCTCAACAACCTGTTGTTAAACAACAAAATAACTCAATAAATGTATCTAAAGATAAAGTTGTAGCAACACAGCCTAAGGTACAAACGCCATCTAAGGTAACAAATCGCAATCAAGCTTCGTTACAAAAGACAATGGCACCTTCTAAACGAGCACATGTTACTTCAACACATGTGACACCAAAAAGTACTAAAGTACAACCTTCATCGCAAAACTTTTCAAAACATAAGCAAATACAAAAGCAACCAACTAAGGTTAACAAAAAAGTTGTCTCAACAAATAAAAAACCACAAAAAGCATCAAAAGTAACAGGTACACAATCCGCGAGACCACAGTTATTAGCACAAACTACTAAAACGAAAAGTAAACCAACTTCGTCAAAAGTATCGGCAAGTAAACCATCTACGAAAGTGGCAGTTGTAACTAAGACTAAAACTGCAAAACCAAGTGCGCAAACAACAGTCAAAGCGTCTAAAAAAGCATCATCAACGACGAAAAAGAATTATTACAATAAAGCACCTAAGCGTTGGCCATCTAATGTGCCCGGCGGTGATAATGTACGTGATTTCGGTCAAACGACGAAAGAATCAGGTATTGATGACGCACTAAAAATTATGAAGAAATCGGGAAACAAAGGTGTAACCATTGAACATGCTAAGGCGAAAGATGCCAATATCGCAACAGTTTATAATTGGAATCCAAAAGTAAAACAATTAACATATGGCACTGGTACAGCAATTGGAAAGCATACGATTCTAACTGCGAATCATGTTGTTAATGATCAAAACGCGCATAAGCCTTTGACACCGTCACAACCACAAAATATGCGTATCAACATATTACAAGAGGGGTCTAAAATTGTGCGTACACTTGAAGTCTTTGGTGTTCAAATGCTGCAATATGGTGATGTTTCTCTAGTGTATACGTATGAAGATATTTCAAAGTATATGAAGATAAGAAAGATTGCATCAGAAAGTTCGATTAAAGCTATGAAAGCAAACACACCTATTCACATGTACCACTATGGTAAGCCGACTGGTAAATATAAAAATGATCCTGCCGGCACAATGTATCATTCAAAGGGGAAATACACGATGACTGCACGTAATGTGAACCCGATTGGCTATTATCAAATGATGGCAGAACCAGGTTCTTCTGGTGGGGCAGTCTTAAATAGTAAAAATGAAGTGATTGGTGTCCATGCCTTTCGTTTAAACTCAGGAGATTATAAAAAATATAATTTAAATACGATGGCTGAAATCAGAGGTAAATTACGTAAAGAAATTATTGATAATATTGTGTAGTGATTTATTAATTTAATAAATTTTAAAAAGTGAGCGGGATGACATAAATAGGGTAATGTCATCCCGCTCACTTTTTGTGTAATTGAAACTATTTTTGTGTGTAAAACGCATCGAATACGTTGTTTAAATCCTTGTTTGCAGCATCTAAGATTTCGTCTTCAGGTAAGACTGACGTACCTTGGGCACGAGCGATGTAAAACTCATCAAATCCCATGATTTCTTTAAACATTTCTTTTAAATAGTAATATGAGAATTCAAGTGGCGTATAACGGTCGTCATTTGTATAGACACCACCACTTGCTTGTAATAATAGTGCTTTATAATCATCTGTCATTAAGCCAACAGAACCATCCTCAGTATATCTAAATGTTTCTCTAGCAATCATAATGTTGTCGATGTAGTCTTTTAATCTCGATGTGATATTGAAATTGTGAAGTGGTGTTAGAATGACAATGCGATGATTAGCTTTAAATTGATTTAATAAGAATGCCGAGATATCAGCAATTTTTGTTTCATCATCTGATAGGGACTCGCCTAAACTTTGCTTGTTCCAAACATTTAATAATTGATCACCTTCGATACGAGGTACATCAATATCATATAAATTTAATTCTTCAATTTCCCCGTTTGGAAATGTAGTTTTATATTTATCTAGAAATAAATTTTTTAATTTGGCGGTATACGTTGATTCATTATTAAAATCTGGGTGGGCATTAATAAGTAGCGTCTTCATGATATAGCAACTCCTTTAAGTGTAGTAGCGTTATTATATATTTTTAATATCAAAATAACTATGATTTCAATTTAAAATGGCTCAATTTATTTAATATCGGGGTATCCATAGAACAAAGGGGAGATGTCGAATGGCAACAGACAAAAGTTTTCACGAAATATTTTTAAATAAAATTAATTCAAGCAAAATTAAAACGAGAAGTATGATGGGGGAGTATCTCATTTATTATGAGGACAAAGTGATAGGTGGTTTGTATGATAATAGATTGTTAGTTAAAGCTACAAAGTCTCCTCTTGAAAAGCTAGAAGGATATGAATTAGTATCGCCGTATCCAAATGCGAAAGAAATGATATTTATACCTAATATCAGTGATATTGAAGACATCGAGACTTTGTTTTCAGACATAAAGAATGATTTACGTTAAGCATTTGCTAATAGGGGAAAAACTATCATAGTTGTCGTCACAGTTAGTATTAAACAACATGAACGTTATAGGGAAGGTAGACTACGGTCACTAACAGGTTAGTCTTCCCCCTGGACCATAAATAAAGACACTAACTAAACAGACGTAGCATTAGACATCTTTAACCAACTAAGGTATGAATGTCGGTGCTACGTCTCGTTTTCTTTATATAATTTACTTTTCAGCCAAGTACTTAACTGCAACGTCTTTGTAGATATCGATGTATTTAAGATACATGTCCTTTTCTATATATTCATCCACTTGATGGGCCATAATCGTAATACCTGGACCAACAATAGCAAGATCTACATTATTAGGATTATCGCCTAACAGACTTGAAGCATCGGTAGTACCAATAAATGCTGCGACAAAGACGTCTTCTTTATTCACGTAATGCGGTGCGACTTCAGTAATTACTTGAATTAAAGTGCTATCTTTATCACTTGTGACAGGACGATGATCACTTACGACTTCAAACGACAATGCTTCAGGATTTATTTCATCAACTGTCTGTTGGAATAGTGTCTTAACAAAGTCATTATTATACTCAGGCACAGGTCTTACATTATATTCAATAGAGGCTTCCTCGGGTACAGAGTTGAATTGTTTGCCACCTTTAATAATAGAACCCATCAATGTAAATCCTGATGCGAAGTTTTCTTCTTTTTCGCTTAAAGTGCCCTTCATAAATTTATTTACCATTGGTGCAACATCTAGCTCATGTTGAAGGTCATGCTGTTTGATATCATCATATTTTGAATTTAATTGATTTATAAACTGGACTAACGAGTCTACTGCATTCTTCCCTAAAAATGGCATTGAACTATGGGCAGCAACCCCAGTGGCAGTCACTTTACACGCCATTGAACCTTTATGTGCATAGAATACCCCGTTATCTGTAGGTTCTCCGATGATTAAGCCATCAATGTCATCTAAATAACCATCTTTAACAAATCGTTTGGCACCTTCTTGTTCTTTTTCTTCTCCCGTTGTCGCAAGTAAGCGTATTGTTCCTTTAGGTAAATCTCTAGACATTTTTAATTCAATGAGTGCGATAACCATTCCCATCAAGGCACCCTTCATATCCGTCGTTCCACGTCCATATAATTTGCCATCCTGTTCTGTGAGTTTAAATGGCGGATAAGTCCATTTATCGTGACGCCCGGCATCAACTACGTCCATATGTCCACTCATCGCTAATATTGGCGAACCGCTCCCGATTTCAGCTACTAAGTTCGCTCTTGTCTCGCTCACTTTTAATATTTTAGAAGGTATATCGTATTGTGCTAATAAGTTTTGTATATAATGACAGACTTCGATTTCGTTTTCATTTTCTGACTGAATTTCAATAATATCTGCTAGTAACTTAATTTTATCTTCCTCTTGAAAAGTACGCATATGTATCCCAACCTTAAATATGATATTAGTATTATCTATACATAAAGTGTAATTTATAAACATTATAATGAATATTCATCCTAATTTATTTTATGAAATTGCATGCAAAATGATATAGTAATCAAAAATAGGTTACATTAGTAATTGTTAATGTAATATATTATCGAAGTTGTGAACAAATAATGAATGTTACATATTTATTTTTTAAAGATTTAAAATAATGTGATTGAATTATTGATACAATACTTTAAAATCAAGATTAAAATTTATAAAAAGAGAAAGCTTTTTGAGGTATAAGAATTATGGGCGAGAGAGAAATGATAACACCCAGAACATTTATATTTAATGTATTAAATGGTGTAGCTTTAGCAATTGTAGTAGGTATGATTCCAAACGCAATATTAGGAGAATTAAGTAAATATTTAAGTCAGTATAACGATATATTTACGAAAGTAGCCTTTGTAACGCAAGGGATTCAATATTCAATTCCAATTTTGACAGGTGTATTAATTGCAGGACAATTTAAATTAACGCAATTACAAACCGCTGTTACAGGTGCAGCTGCATTTGTAGGATCTGGCGCATCTACTTTCACAGATAATAAGTGGGTCATTGTTGGTATAGGAGATTTAATTAATACGATGATTACTGCATCGATTGCAGTCGGTATCATCTTATTGATTAGTCATAAATTAGGTAGTTTAAATATGATTGTGTTACCAATCGTTGGTGGTGCTGTGGCGGGATTACTTGGACTATTAATCTTGCCATACACTAAATTGATTACGTTAGGCTTGGGAGATGTTATCAATGGATTGACGAATACACAACCTATTATCATGACTATATTGATCGCGATGATCTTCTCTATATTGATTGTTTCACCAATATCTTCAATCGGGATAGGTTTGGCAATTGGCATTTCAGGCTTAGCGGCTGGTTCGGCAGCAGTTGGTGTAGCAGCGAGTGCGATTATGCTTGCAGTCGGTAGTTGGCGCGTAAATAAACCAGGTATTCCGATTACGGTATTACTTGGAGCAGTAAAATTAATGATGCCGACGTTGATACGTCATCCAATGATGATGCTTCCAATTGTATGTACGGCAGGTGTATCAGGATTTGTTGGAGGCTTGCTCAATATTAAAGGTACGCCAGATTCAGCAGGTTTCGGGCTCATTGGTCTTGTTGGACCGATTAAATCGTTAAATTTATTGGAAATGGGTACAACGAGTGGCTTATTGATTATCGCTATTGCGTACATCATTGTTCCATTAATTTCTGCACTATTTTTCCATTATTTATTTGTAAAAGTATTAAAAATCTATGATCCAAATATCTTTAAATATCAAGTTTAAATGAAAAATGTCTAGTTGAAGTGTGTGAATATAGCTTCGGCTAGATATTTTTGTTTTTTAAAAATTATAAATTGTCAAAAAGGTAATTAATGTAGTTAATTTGATATCCTGATGCGCATTTGACTAACTAATAAGATAGGTATATGATTATAAAAAATTAATACACGATTGAAGGACAAGAGCTATGTTGACGATTCACAGAGAGGGAATAAACGCTGAGATATTCCTAATCTAAAATATAGTTTACTACCTTTTCATAGATTACATGGAAACATGTAACGTTTCATGCGCGTTAATGCATGGCTAAAGTGTCATCTCTTAGTTGAGATGGAATGTTGGGTGGAACCACGGGTGTTACAAACTCGTCCCTCTTGTAGGGACGGGTTTTTTTATTTATATGAATGTTTAAGGAGAGATGTATCATGTCTAATCAACAAATCAATATCCAATTTCCAGATGGAAGTAATAAAGCTTATCAAGCAGGTGTACGCGCTAGTGATGTAGCGAAATCTATTAGCCAATCTTTATATAAGGAAGCAGTCGTTTGTCGTGTGAATGACCGCTTAGTTGATTTAACCCATCCTCTCCAAGAAGATTGTGAACTCACATTTTACACAGTTAAAGATCAAGAAGGTTTAAATGTAATGCGACATTCTGCCGCCCACGTCTTAGCACAAGCACTTACTCGATTATATCCCGATGTAAAATTAACAATCGGTCCTGTAATTGAGCATGGTTTTTACTATGATATCGATTTAGATGAATCCATTAGTGAAGCAGATTTAAATAAAATCGAAAAAGAAATGAAGAAAATACACAATGAGAATTTAAAATTTGTGCGACAAGATTTAAGCTATGCTGAGGCTAAAAACATTTTTAAAGAAAATCCTTACAAGTTGGAACTTATTGAAGAACATCGCGATGATCAACTTTCACTTTATCAACAAGGTGAGTTTATTGATTTATGTGTTGGGCCACACGTACCAAGTACTAAATTTGTAAATCATTTTAAATTAACTAAACTATCAGGTGCCTATTGGCGAGGAAATAGTGATAACAAGATGTTGCAACGTATTTACGGCGTAGCGTTTAGTTCTAAAGATCAACTTGATGACTATTTTGAATTCTTACGAGAAGCGGAAGAGCGAAATCATAGACGCTTAGGTAAACAGTTGAAATTATTCATGTTCTCTGAAGAAGCGCCAGGTATGCCATTCTACCTATCTAATGGTCAGTTCATTCGCAATCAAATGGAAAGTTTCTTGAGAGAGGTTCAATTGAAACACGATTATGATGAAGTAAGAACACCGTTGATGATGAACAAACGACTTTGGGAAGAATCAGGACATTGGGACCATTATCATGAGAACATGTATTTCACTAAAGTGGATGAAAATGATTACGCGTTGAAACCAATGAATTGCCCGGGACATATGTTGATTTTTAAAAATGAACTTAGATCTTATAAAGATTTACCGCTTCGAATTGCTGAATTTGGTCAAGTGCACCGTCATGAATTTAGTGGTGCGTTGAATGGTTTACTACGCGTGAGAACGTTCTGCCAAGATGACGCGCATATCTTTATTATGAAGTCTCAAATCAAATCAGAAGTGCAAGAAATTCTGAAATTAATTGATTATATTTATTCAGTCTTTGGCTTTGACTATAGTATTGAACTATCAACACGACCAGATGATTATCTAGGTGAAATTGATTTGTGGAATGAAGCGGAACAGTCATTGGCACATGTATTGGATGACCTTGGATTAGACTATTCTATTAATGAAGGGGACGGAGCCTTCTATGGTCCTAAGATTGATGTGCATATTAAAGACGCATTAAATCGAAGTCATCAATGTGCTACAGTGCAATTAGATTTCCAAATGCCAGAGAAATTCGAATTAACTTACATTAACGAACAAAATGAAAAAGAACGACCAGTTGTATTGCATAGAGTAGTATTCGGTTCACTAGACCGCTTCTTCGGTATTTTAATCGAACACTTCAAAGGCGCATTCCCACTATGGATGGCACCTGTACAAGTGAATTTAATTGGCGTATCAGATAATAATGATGGATACGTTCGTACAGTTGCAGAAGCACTAAGAGATGAGAATATCCGTGTTGCTATAGATGATAGAGAAGAAAAGCTTGGCAAAAAAATTAGAGAAAGCCAATTGAATAAAATTCCATACACATTAGTATTAGGAGACGATGAACAACAACATCTCACTGTTTCAGTTAGAAAATATGCACATGATGATAACGAAACAATGGATATTCAAGCATTTATTGAAAAGTTAAAACATGAAATTGAAAGTAAAGCGTTATTAGTTTAATGATGTAAACTTGAATCAACCTAGCCTATCAGAGTATGAACACTTTGATAGGCTTTTTTTAGATTTAAATATTAAATAAAAATATGGAAATTGTAGAATACTTATATAATGTATTTGAATAGTAAAATTTTGTTTTTATAAGTAAGAAAGATACAATAAACATAACGTCTTTTAGATTTAGGAGTATTGAAATGCAAGCATTTTCGATAGAGGGTAAGAACATTTCAAAAGAAATTAATCATCAAGCAATTATTAAAAATATGAGTATGAAGTTTCCAAATAACTCTATTATTTTAATTGAAGGTAAGAATGGTTCAGGGAAAAGTGTTACTTTAAAAATGCTAGCCAATATAATGAAACCTTCTAGTGGATTGATGAGTGTTAAAGGTAACATAAGTTACGCACCAGATCATTTGCCAATGACTATTAATTTAACTGTTAAAGAATATCTGGATTTTATTGATAGTATAAGTATTAAAAATCAATCTGACATTAAAATAAGTCAATTGACGCATCTGTTTAACTTAGAACCATTTTTGCAAAAAAGAATTCATGAATGTTCTAAAGGTACTCAACAAAAGGTGAATTTAATCCAGTGTTTAATTAAAAAAGCAGATATTTATATTATGGACGAACCGTTTTCTGGTCTTGATAAAAATGCCATCGCAGAGTTAAAGTCGTTATTAATTCAATTCAAACAATTTGCAACAATAGTACTAACTTCACATGAACAAATAGTAGATTATACGTTTGTTACCCATCGATATAATATTGAACAAAATCATCTAATAGATAATAGTTCAACTAATGCGGATATGAAGATGTTGATTAAAATTATACAAGTGTCAGAAAAAGAATTATCTATTATTTTAAAAGAACATGACTTTCAAATGAGCAAAGATGGAAGTATTATTGTAAATTCATCTCAAAGTAATCAAGTGATAGCATTATTAATCCATAACGGATATTTTATTGAAGAAGTAAGAAGGTATACAAAAAATGGCGTTAATTAAGTATCAATTTAAAAACTATATTAGAACTTATAAGCTAATAGCACCTTTTGTGACATTTTTTACGTTACTAATTATTATATATTTTTATTCTGGTCAACCAATCATGTCTAGTTTTGCTAGCACATCAATGGTTCTTTTATTTGTAACTGGTTGGATAACTGTAACAATTATTGACGCAGAATCTCTCCAAGAAAAACAATTATTATTTACTCAACTAAAATCTAAAAGTACATATTTGACTAATAAATTAATATTTTCAATATTACTTATTTTACCGTTGGGTATAGTCGCAATTATTTATCCTATAATTACTTTTAGATTTGAGCATATACCTAATGTAATAGAAATTGTAATTGGTATTTATAGTCATATAATTACAATAATCGTGGGCGTTCTTATTACAACCTTATTAAAAACAATTCCAAAACTATCTTATAAATTTGTTTGGTTAATAATGATGTTGATTTTTCTGTTTTCAATATTAAGAGTTGTTATAATTGAAGCTTTTTCTATTTCAAGCTATGTTCTATGGATCTTCCCACCGATAAGTGATTTTATGATGATGTTAAATGAAGATATAATGCTTATCTTAAATAAGGATTTTCTTATAATTAATATATGGATGGTTGTCTACTTAGTAATTTTAACTACAGTTCTATATATTAATTTTAATAAATCAGAGTATATTTAATGCAAATAATATTGGCTGTAAGTGAAATTAATATCATAAAAGGAGATATTTATGAAATCCATTGAGACGATGCAATCTTATCATTTGTTGGAATTGTTATTTTCAGATTCTGATGTTTCTTATGTATTAGAAGAATGGAATCAACAATATGAAGCGGTAGAAATAAAAACTCGAAATGGACATTTTAAAAGTAGGTTAGCTCAAAAGACACCTAACAAAAAAGGCTACTTTTTCGCTATGTGGAAGAAAGATGAAAATAATACGAATATACCTTTTACTGAGGATGATTTAGAGAATCAATTAATAGTTAATATTGTGGATGATAATCGGAGAGGCCAGTTTATATTTCCTAAGGATATATTGATCAAGAAAGGTATTTTGAAAAGTGATGAGTCTAAAGGGAAAATGGCATTGAGGGTGTATCCACCGTGGGAAACTGAATTAAATAAAACAGCAGCTAAGACACAAGCATGGCAGTGTGCTTATTTTAATGAGATAACAAACGAATAAATACTCAATCTACGTTTTAAAGTAATAAAAATTTGATATGTAAATGGAGATAGTTAATGGACGGTATCATTGCGTTTATTCAAATGTTAGTAGTAGTACCTTATTCTATATTTTTACTGGCAGTGTTTATGTATTGTATATGGAAAAGTGTGTGGTTTGTAAATGATTTAATCAGGTTGCTGTTGGGGAACAATTTGAATATCAACATTTCTGAGAACATGTCTTTTGTTATACTATTTTTCTCTATATTCTTTGGAACACTGCTTTTTATCATCCCGTTTTACATTATTGTCTTGTTAATTGGTAACTTTTTCCAAGTGATTTTAGTGATGATAGGCATAATTATCATAGTTACCAAGCTAAAAAATAATAATAATTTTATCTAGAGGCTGGGACAAAATAAAA
>NZ_VUKI01000030.1:0-21436 GCF_008385775.1 Staphylococcus sp. GDX7P312P
TACGTCCACCATCTTGTAGTGATAGATCCTCCGCATATACTTCTTTAATACGTCCTTTGTTATCCGTGCGATTTACTTGTCCATGAGGTGTTGTATATTAGATGTTGGCTTTTAATTTTTTACAATTCATGAATCTACGTACATAATGGTCACCATGTTCAACCTTTGTAGGATCTGAGTCTTCTCGATAATGAACATAATTTTATAGTTTTCAAAAAAGGAAGTTAAGCTATTTTCATTGCTTAACTTCCAAATGTAAATACCTACAACTTTATTTATGATAAAATTCTTAAGTTTTAGTCATTAATTGGCCCAGTTAATTCTGTAATTAATAGGATATGTTCTCGTATTTTTACTGTATCCATATGCTCTACTACTTCTTTACCACCTAAGGGTAATATAGGTACATATCCAAAGCATTCATCATAAGCTGGTGCTTCTTTTGTTTTTAATGCTTCGAAATACATTTGAGGTTCAATATATTCCTTACAGAGCTCATCATCCTCTTTGTCAATAATCAAATCCAGTGTATAGTCAAAATTCTTTAATAACATAGTAGTACTTTTATATCGGAATTTTAAAATTCCCATAAATCCATCTTCTTTTTCTACATAAATGATGTCTCCTAATCCAGTTACAAATAGTGGTATAGCTTCCTTATAGAATTGTGTTCCGTACCCCATCAAATCTGTATACTCTTCTGGATTTATACTTTTCATAAAGCCTTCAAAAAATGTACCTAATCCATATCTTTTCCAAAATTCTATAACTTTATCAGATATTACACTTTCATATTTTTCGATAACTTCTCGTGGTACATCTTCTATCTTTTTAAAATCGTTGATTTCAATCATATTACCCTACCTGATCCAGTAAAATATTTAAATTTACTTCAAAATATTATAGTTAAAGCTATATTTCCATTAAAATTTGTAAGTAATTATAAAGGTTGCTTTTCTTTGTAAAAAACTAAGTAACTTTTACATTGCTTAGTCTTTCTTCACTTAATTTTA
This sequence comes from Staphylococcus sp. GDX7P312P, assembly GCF_008385775.1. Taxonomy (NCBI): domain Bacteria; kingdom Bacillati; phylum Bacillota; class Bacilli; order Caryophanales; family Staphylococcaceae; genus Staphylococcus; species Staphylococcus sp. GDX7P312P. Next base: position 1,014 of record NZ_VUKI01000030.1, read on the forward strand.
CTCTTCTTCTTGTTTTTTAATGAATTGTTCTATTTCTTTAATTTCTTCTCTTTCATATTCATATTCAGGAATCATACCGAATTTTTTGTATTCATAATAATTTTCTTTAGCTAAAGGTCCAAATTCTGAATTTTTCCAATCGATATAATCAAAGGACACGTTTAATTTACCTTCATTATTAAAATCAAATTCACATGATGTCCATGGTTCTTGATTTGAATCTCTGAATAGCTCTCTGAGTTTTTTAAATAATTTATAGAGAGTAAAAGATAACTTACTAAATATCTTTTCTGAAACATTATAATCTTTAGGAATATCAGTATAGTAATGTAAGTCATCACTATTCAGTTTAGTATAATTAAAAAATACTTCTCCTCCTTCTTCATCTATATAAGCCATTGTATACACCTGTTCCCATTCTGCTGGTATCATTTCATTGATTTTATTTGCGATTTCATTATAAAGCTTACTTACTTGTTCTTCAAAAACCATTGCTATTCCTCCTGAAAATTATTTATTAATTTTTCTCCATTTTTAATATTCTCATTTAAATAATTTGACAAAAAGTTATATATAATTACGTTAATATAATAATACAGATGACATTATGATCCATATAGTCACGACAATAGGAATTAATGATTTAAATAAAAAAATGCCATATTTTTTCTTTCTATACAAGTCCATTATTAGCCAGATAACTATAATAATCATTCCAAGAAAAATAAAAACAGGATTCATCGACAAAATGTCTTCTTTAATTTCACTAACAATATGTATTTTCGTAAGTATTAAAAGTACGACAGCAATTAAAAAGTAGTAAACAGATTTAATTTTTGAAATTTGTAAGTCTAACTTTTGATATTCTATATCTTCTTGATTTACATTTTCTTCTTTATTAATTAGATAATTAAGAACTTTTGGCTTTGTCCAAAAATTCTTAATTGCATAATACATATACACAAATGAACCAATTAAAGTAAATGCTACATAATTACTTAAATTATTTCCTGTAAGTTTATTTCCAATAAAATGAAAAATAATCAACATTATTACAATAACAAAATCCAAAAAAATAGATAAAATTGAAAAATTTTCAGATTTCAGAAGACTGTCAAATAGAGCTAAATAAAATATAATAAATACTCCAATCAGTACAAAATAAACCAATACTTACACTTCCTTAATTATTCTCATATACCTTTGCTTTTATTTCACATCAACCTTTACATCGCCCACTAATAAAACATTTTTTGATAGAGTAGGGTAAATTTTCAACGTATCAATATATTCTATGTTTAATTCAGAGATATGTTGTAACCTGTCATTTAAAGAAATAAACACTGTATTCTGATATTCATTAATCCTAATAAGCTCCCTTTGAAATATTATAGGTCCTGTTAGCTATTTATAGTTATAAATAATAAAATTCATTTACTGTATCTAAACCTTCTAACCAGTTTTCTTCTTTATTAATTTCAAATGTTATTTTGACGAAATACGGCATTACATTCATACCTAATTCTATTATAATTTCATCCCATCTTCTTTAATGTCATCGATTAAAACTGCTAAATAGAAAAATACTCGTACCATTATTATGTGGACACCAAACAAAAAGAAACAACCTACCCAAATAACTTTACTTTCACCTGAGTCACTAGGAGAAACAAATGAAATATATATTAAAGCAATAAATGATAATAATACTAAGAAAACTCCTAAGATTTTTAATATTACATTTTGCTTATTTCCAAACATTTCAAATTCTGAATAGCAAAATATAAATAACCCTGTAATAGAAATTAGAATTATACCTGCAATTATAATCCAATATTTAAACGCATCTCCATCTACACCTGAATAATAAAAAATATCAGCTGAACTTATCAAAAAGGAATATTATATCCGGCTAATATATTAATTAGCATATAGGTACACACTCTTCTCTTATAGTTATTTCTATTAAAATTATCCAATATTTTTCCTTTTTCTTGTAAATATAATATGAGCCATAACAATAATGATATAGTTAAATATATTTTCATATAATTAGGGACTCTTCCCTCCATACCAATAAAGCAATATAAAAATATATAAAATGCAAATATTATAAAATTTACTAATGCAAAACCTATTAAATAAGAATTTTTAATATTATTTATACTTAAAATTTGTAAATTTTCTTTATCCATTATTAAAACCTCCTATGAAAATACTGATTTTATTCCTTTCGTTGCACCTTTCCAAGAATCTCCAATGAAATTTTTTCCATTATTTAGAGAATTATTTATTCCATCTTTCACATAATCTTTCACTGTTTTATCTTTATATTTTACGTCTCCAATTAATCCTATACCAATCCCTGCCACAGCTCCTACTAATGTCCCAACTACAGGAACTGGTATAGCCGTTCCTGCTGCTGCACTTCCTCCTAAGATTGATAAGTCCTCTCCTGCACCTACTAATTTTTCTTGCAGTGAATCTTTACTCATATTATCTGTTATAGCAGTAATAGCTGCTAATGGTTTTAATGCTTTACCTCCCATTTTTATTAATTTTCCTAAATCACCTAAATTATTTTTCATTTTAAAATCTTTGGTTACACCTCTTATACCTTCATTTAATCCTGTTAATTCTATGTTTTTGTCACTTTTTTCACTTCTTTTCTGAGAAATTTATAGTCTTATTGCAACTTTGTTACTCATTTATACCCTTATAAACATCCTCTATTACTTTTAATTTTTTATATTCTTGATTATTTATAGTATATTTCTTGTGGTTTTAATCCTTGTTCACCAAATTGATCTTTCACTTTAATGAATTATTGCTCAAAAATTTTATGTTCAATAATTGATTGATCGTCTGTACGTGTCAAAATTTTACTTTCTCGATCAAATACGCCTATTATGTCTCAATACAATCTAATAGCTATTACAATTACAATATTTAGGACATTCATTAAGTAATATTCGTACTTCGTCTTCATTCCTGTAATTTGGTTAAATCTTTTTATATTGTTAGTGAATACCATTTTACGTTCTTTACAAGATTGTTTTTGTTTCAACACGTTCAATATCTACTTTTGAATTCGATTCTTATAATTTCATACATTAAAAATTGATAAAATATGTGAATGACTTAGCTTGATATAATTTGTTCTTTTGAAAGAAGCTAAAATACTATCAAATGGATGTAGTCTTAATACTTTGTGGTTTGTCCAATTTGAGAGTTATTTTGATTAAAACAACATGAGATTTTAAAAATATTTTAAAGAAATGAAAGCATGTTATGCTATAAATAAAACGGTAAGGATGTGAAGGGATGCGCCATTCAAAGAAATTAATTCTTGGTATATGTTTGGTATTACTTATTATATTGATTGGAGGTTGTATTATTATGACAAAAACAAATGGTCGAAACGCTCAAATTAAAGAAGCCTTTAATAAAACATTAAGTGTATATCCAACCAAGAATCTCGATGATTTTTACGATAAAGAAGGCTTTCGAGATCAAGAATTTGATAAAGGAGATAAAGGGACTTGGATAATCAACTCTGAATTGACTATTGAACCAAAAGGCAAGAATATGGAAACGAGAGGAATGGTACTCTTCATCAATCGTAATACTAGAACAACAAAAGGTAATTATGTTGTTAGAGAAATAACTGAAGATAGTAAAGGATATTCACGTAGTGAAGAAAAAAAATATCCTGTCAAGATGGAACATAATCAAATTATTCCAACAAAGCCTATATCGGATGACAAGTTAAAAAAAGAGATTGAAAACTTCAAATTTTTTGTGCAATATGGCAACTTTAAAGATTTTAAAGATTATAAAAATGGTGATATTTCATATAATCCTAATGTGCCAAGTTATTCCGCAAATTATCAGTTGAATAATGATGATTATAATGTCCAACAGTTAAGAAAATGATATAATATTCCAACGAAACAAGCACCAAAACTATTGTTGAAAGGTGACGGCGACTTAAAAGGCTCATCCGTAGGATCTAAAAGTCTTGAATTTACCTTTGTCGAAAATAAAGAAGAAAATATCTATTTTTCTGATTCTGTACAATTTACTCCAAGCGAGGATGATGAATCATGAGTCAAACAGAATATCAAATAAAATCTGGCAATATTAAAGGTAACTCAGAAGAGACAAGCGTAGTATCTAAACTCAGTTATGAAATAGAAAACGCAAATAATAGCGGTTTAAAAAAAGGTAAAATTAATGACCAAATAGAAAAATTACAAGGACGAAATCAATTCCCTAAAAATCTTTCATATCTTAAAAGTTATACAGACCCGAAAACAGGGACGACCACAAGCTCCTTTTTAAATAAAGACACAGGCAAAGTTACTTTAGGTATGACAGGTACTAATGTACACAAAGGCGCTATGTTACGAGAATCATTAGGTTTTCGTTCCCCTCAAGACACTATTGACATGAATGAAACGCTCAAAGATATTGGGGCAGATGTCAATATTGGACTCCATTTCGTTAACGATAAAGATACACATTTTAAAGATACACAAGACTTTATTAAAAATATCAAAAAAGTGGTTTGATACATTCGGATATCTCCTCTAGTTTATTTTAAGCGCGTATAATTTCATTTAACGCACGAACTTAGTAAAAAACATTATCTTGATTTCTAAAAGCACTGTATCAATCTCAAAATAACAAAGAAAAGAAAGCATGTTATGCCATAAATAAAAGGATAAGGAAGTGAAGGGATGCGCCATTCAAAGAAATTAATTCTCGGTATAGGTTTGGTATTACTCATTATATTGATTGGAGGTTGTGTCATTATGACAAAAACAAATGGTCGAAACGCTCAAATTAAAGAAGCCTTTAATAAAACATTAAGTGTATATCCAACCAAGAATCTCGATGATTTTTACGATAAAGAAGGCTATCGAGACCAAGAATTTGATAAAAAAGATAAAGGTACTTGGATTGTTCATTCTGAATTAACTATTGAACCAAAAGGGAAGAATATGGAAACAAGAGGAATGGTGCTCTATATCAACCGCAATACTAGAACCACAAAAGGATATTATTTTATAAGTGAGACAACATATTATAGTGACGGCAGACCGAAGGATGATGAAAAGAGATATCCAGTCAAAATGGAACATAATCAAATTATACCAACGAAACCCATATCGGATGACAAGTTGAAAAAAGAAATCGAAAACTTTAAGTTTTTTGTACAATATGGCAATTTTAAAGATATTAACGATTATAAAAATGGAGATATTTCATACAATCCAAACGTACCAAGTTATTCCGCAAAATATCAATTAAGTAATGATGATTATAATGTCCAACAATTAAGAAAAAGATATGATATACCAACGAAACAAGCACCGAAACTATTGTTGAAAGGTGATGGAGATTTAAAAGGCTCATCCGTAGGGTCTAAAAAACTAGAATTTACCTTTATTGAAAACAAAGAAGAAAACGTCTATTTTACAGATTCGGTACAATTCACTCCAAGTGAGGATGATAAATCGTGAGTCAAACTGAATATCAAATAAACTCTGGCAATATAACAAGTAACTCTGAAGAAACAGTAAATCATGTTTCTGATACAATAGAAGATACTTCTAATCATATTAGAAAAAAAGTAGGTCAATCAATTACTACAGTTACTAATTCTTTAAATTCAATGAAAGCTTTTTAAAATATTTTAATTTAGAAAGAATGTGATTAATAATCGATAAAATAACAATAGAAACTGTCGAAAAAAATAGTAAATTTAAACTAATACATTATAAAAATAGATACTTTATTATTGATTTGAATCGAAATAAATTAACATATATATTTCCATTGTTGAATTATTTCACAAGACAAGTTTTGATTGAAATCGATAAAAATACATTAGGTAATATGAGAACAAATCATATAAATGAAAATAAAAATAATGCATTGGGGAGTATAGGAACAGGTGTCGGGGTCTTGTTTGCTACTTTAACAAAGCCTATTTTAGATTATATGAATTTTACTACTACCTTGTTACTAAATATTATTTTAGTATTAATAGCAATAATTCCATTAATTACTTTAAAAGAAATTATTGATAGAAAAAAGAAAAAGGAATTTGAGATTCGTATGAGTAAAAATAGAATGAGCGCTTTTGTTTGGCCAAACTTTAAAGAGTTCTTTAAAAACATTATAATAAATTTTATTTTGAGTTTTATAATATTAGCTTTGGTATTCGGTTTTATAATACAAAATCAATCAAACTTTATATATCTACTTGGCATTATGCTAGTACTATCGTTTATCTTATTTCAAAATGTGTTGTTATATGCTCAAACAGAAATTACAGGTAAAATTGGTAAGATTAAAAGTAATTCTTAAATCATTTCAAAATATTTTTAGGGAAAAAATAAGGAAGAGATTACAATGAGTACTTATAATTCAAATGATAATCAAAGATTTAGAGTAAAGATGTATCGAATCCATAAAAATCCTAGATATAAATTGATTGAACTAAACCAGAAAAAATATCTCATTGACTTGGAATCAAATTACTTTACATATTTATTCCCACCATTGAATTGGATATTAAAAAAAGAACTAATAGAAGTTTCAAATGATAAATTAAATGAAATTGAATATGACGACAATAATAATAAAGAACAAGCAAAAAATATAGGATGTGTTTCTGGTGGTGGTAGTGTATTAATAGCTACTTTAATGAGACCATTTATGGATTTGATGGATATACCCTCTAACCAATTTATTAATTCGTTAATTGTTATAGTGACGATGCTTGTAATCATTTTTATTAGAGGATCTTTGAGAAAAAAATGGGATTTAAAACTAAAATCAAATAAAACTCTTATAATTAAATGTATTGTTAGACCCAAGTTAAAACATATGTTTTTCGTAATTGGATCATATTTAATGTTTCTACTGTTCTCATTATTAATGATAGGACTTATTTTGGGTGTTGAAAACAATCTTATGATTTATATAGGAAGTCCCTTAATATTTTTCATGTTTTCATTAATGAACCTCATTACATATGACAACGAAGAGGTAATTATAAGTAAGTTAAGTCAATCAGAGTAAATAAGCATATCAAACTTGAATCAATCTAAAATTAAAGTAAAGATAATTGAGATAAAATGGAAACAATGGGAGCATTATATATTTAAAAGAAGGTTCTCAAAAGTTAATGATTATCAATTCGGGTCAAAAAAGTAACTTCTTTTATTTCGAATTTACTATTAAAAATCTCAATTTTACTATCTACAACATACAACCATGATGTCAAAACTTTATTGACGTCACAGATGTAATGACTAAAAGATGACTTAACTACATACCCTTCCTTTACTACACTAATAGTTATAAGTTTGAGTTTATACAAATACGACATTTTCGTAAGATGGTTAGTAAGTAACTATGTATTTTCATGCTCATCATCAATAAATAACTAAACCATAGTAATAAAAGATATCCTACTGTATAATTAGTTATTATTTTAAGGAGTTGAGGAAATGAGAATCAACGTTTTACAACACACACCTAATGAAGGTGTAGGCGCTATTGGAGATTGGGCTAAAGAGAATGGGCATGATTTATATATTTATCACCCTTATTTTTATAATGGTATTCTACCGAAAGCAGAAGAAACAGATTTACTTATCATTTTAGGCGGTCCTATGAGTCCGAATGATTTAGATGATTGGATTCTTAAAGAAAGAGAATTGATAAGAGTATTGTTAAAAGAGAAAAAGCCAATATTTGGTGCTTGTTTTGGTGCTCAACAAATAACGAAAGCAATTGGGTATACAGTAAGCAAGTCACCGGTAAAAGAAGTGGGTTGGGATAAGGTATATCTTGAAACAAATACAATACCAGACTTACCAAAAGAATTAATGGCATTGCATTGGCATGAAGAAATGTTCCAAATACCTAAAAATGCTGAATTACTTTTCTCTAGTGAATATTTAACTAATCAAGGGTTTTTGTTAAATAACAATGTTATTGGTTTGCAATTCCATTTCGAACCAGGGCCTTTTGAAGTTAAAGAAATTGTAACTAATGATTTTTCTTATGCGGTTGATTCTGTATTAAACCAAACTCCACAAGAAATTATTGAACGCGAAGTTCCTAAAGAGAATAAAGAAGTTATGTTTAAATTACTTGATCATATAACTGGTAGATAGACTAATTTTAAGTATTTTTCACACAATCACTTCAAAAAATAAAATATTAATAATTAAAAACATGCGACTTTAGCCACACTGACAAATTCCCTCACTACACCAATAGTGAGGGGATTTCTGCATCTATGCTAGTTTCCATTTTAACTAAATTATAGAAAAACGTAGTTACTTCAACTATTTATGGACATTATGTTTTACACACATTCTAAGCCCCTGAGCCTTCAAATCCAATATTAACTGATTGAACTTTACCGTTCTTTTGTACAAATGTTACTGGCGTATGATAATTACCATTTTGACCGCCAACTAATTTGTATGCATCAGTATTAGGATTTTTATGACCGTGAACATCTGCTTGCTCTACTAAATCTTTACCATATACAGATTTTAATTGTTTAATAGTTACGTTATTCACTTTAATTTGGACAGATGTTGCAGTCTTTTTCCCGGACTTCACTGAGAAGAATGATTGATCGTACTTACTGAAATTATTCAATTTACTGCTAGTACCTGATTGAGGCACAATTTTCGTTCCATTAAAAGTAACATTTCCATACTTAACAGCATTTTTAAATGTCTTGTTTAATAAAAATGACCCATCGTTATTAACGTAGCCACTATACGTATAATATGGTGTAGTAGCTGCATGTGCTTGATTATGATGTGGTTGTTCTACTGAGGCTCCGACTCCGAATACTGTTCCCATGGCTAAAGTTGCACTAACAATTGCTTTGGCAGTTCTATTCATATGAATCTTCCTCTCATTTTTAATCGAATCGCCTTGCATTTAACATGTTACGATTCGATTACAATATTACAACAATATTACTTAAAATGCAATTTTACATTAATTATAAATATTTTCAGTTTGTTAATAACTATTATTGCAATCTAGGATAAACGCTAATAAACTAAATATCTTCATACACAAAATAAAGCTATCCCATATTATTTATAGAATAGCTTTTAAAATTTCAAGTAGTTAAGTAGTTGCAAATGGCCATATTACTCCCCTGGTATAAACACTTTAGCTTCACTATCTTCAGGATAATAATAACCATTTGGTATAGCTTGTAATTCAATTAAGGCATTAAATGGTGCTTTAACGTAAACACTTTTACTACCTTCTGAATCTTCATAAGTTGAATTATCATGTGTTTCAGATAAAGGTTGAGCACCTGCACGTCTAGCATCTTCTAGTACATCTTCAATGCCATCCACCATTAATGAGATATGATTAAATCCTAAATCCTCTAACTTAAGTGGATCTTTTTGATTATTACTTTCTACTTCGAACATTTCAATATTTGGACTATTTCCAATGACAATCATTCTTTGACGTACAATTCTAGCACCTTTCGATAAACCTAACATACGTTCAACTTCTACGCCCTCTCTCGGTTCATCTTCGTAAGTTAATGCATCGTATGCAATTTTTGCGCCGAATGCTTCTTTTAAAAATGTTGTTGCTTCTTCAATATCTAGTACTGTTAAACCAATATGATTGATACCTTTAATATGACTCATAAACATCTTCCTTTCTCTTTCAATATTTGTTTACCCTAAATTAATGGAAATAAAAAGAGAGTGAATTCAAATTGAACTCACTCTCTCGACTATTTATAGTATTTATTAAAATTTAATTACCATACGTCCAGTAATTGTACCTTGTTCCATTTCTTCAAAGATATCATTAATTTCTTCTAATTCACGTGTTTGCACTTTAGGAACTACTTTTCCTTCAGCCGCAAATTGGAACGCTTCTTTTAAGTCTTGACGCGTACCTACTAATGAACCTACAACCTCAATACCATCTAACACTAAACGAGGGATTTCTAAGTCCATTTTTTCAACAGGTAAACCTACTGCTACCACTCGTGCGCCTGCTTTCACAACATCAACCGCTTGGTTAAATGGTGTTTTAGCTACAGCTGTAATAACTGTTGCGTCTAATCCTTTGTCATCAGTTAATTTATTTACTTCTTCAATGGCATCTTGGTTCTTAGTATTAACAACGGCATCAGCACCTAATTCTTTAGCGAAATCTAATTTTTCATCACTAATGTCAAATGCCACAACTTTAGCGTTAAATACATTTTTAGCGTATTGCAAAGCTAAGTTACCTAAGCCGCCAATACCAAATACACCAATCCATTGACCTGGTTTAATATTACTTACTTTTACAGCTTTATAAGTCGTTACACCAGCACATGTAATTGAAGATGCTGCTGCAGGATCTAAGTTCTCAGGCACTTTTACTGCATAATCAGCTGTAACAATAACTTGTTCAGCCATAGCACCATCTACTGTATACCCCGCGTTCTTAACATCACGGCATAATGTTTCACGACCTGTCGTACAGTATTCACAATGTCCACAACTTTCGAACATCCAAGCAATCGAAACGCGATCCCCTTCTTTAAGAGATTCAACGCCCTCACCAACTTTAATGACACGCCCAATACCTTCATGGCCCAATGTTACACCTGTAACATCACCAAAGTCTGCATTTTTAACGTGTAAATCTGTATGACATACACCACAATATTCCGTTTGAACTAAAGCTTCACCGGGTTTCAAGTCACGTACTTCTTTATCTTCTACACTCACTTTGTGATCATGTGTTACTACTGCTGCCTTCATGGTAAATCACTCCTTGTTCAATTAACATTTAATGATGAATCTGTAAATCTACACTTATTATATGCAATCGCTTTCAAAAATGGAAATACTTTATCCTATAATTTTTTTATTTTTTTAAATCTTTAAGTTTCAATTTCCTTAAATTTATCAAATTGCTGATATCACTTACTTTCAACACATTATAACTCCACGTATTGCATTAAAAATCTCTATATAGATATGCTATAATTTTACATATAACAATTATATAATTACTTTATATTAACGATTGCATCAAGACTTATGGAGGGATTTTCAGTGAAAACACATGTCCTATACGGGAAGTCTGAAGTAGAAGTCAATGTTCCTGATGATAGTACAGTAATAGAACCAAAAAAAATCGAAGCATTAGATGATTATACTTCAGCAATTCAAAATGTTTTGCGACAACCAACTGGCTCTAAACCACTCAAAGAAATGGTTAAAAAAGATGATATTGTCTCAATTGTCATTAGTGATATCACTCGACCAACACCTAATCATATTCTAGTACCATTACTGATTGAGGAATTAAGCCATGTTCCACGTGAGAATTTTGTAATTATTAACGGTACGGGTACGCATCGTGATCAAACACGTGACGAGCTTATTCAAATGTTAGGTGAAGATATTGTTGATAGCGTAAAAATTGTTCATAACCACTGCGATGAAAAAGAAAGTTTAGTCAAAGTTGGACATAGTAAGTATGGTTGTGATGCTTATCTAAATAAAGATTATGTCGAATCTGATTTCAAAATTGTAACCGGCTTTATCGAACCTCATTTCTTTGCCGGATTCTCTGGAGGACCTAAAGGAATCATGCCTGGTATTGCAGGTCTTGAAACCATTAAGACCTTCCACAATGCCAAAATGATTGGCGATCCACGATCAACATGGGGCAATTTAGAAGATAATCCTGTTCAAGATATGGCCCGTGAAGTCAATACGATGTGCAAACCAGACTTCATGTTAAATGTGGCATTAAATAAAGATAAACACATTACAGCTGCATTTGGTGGTGATGTATTTGAAGCGCATAAAGAAGGCTGTGCTTACGTTAAAGAACACGCAATGTTCAAATGTGATGACCGCTTCGATGTCGTTATAGCTTCAAATTCCGGCTACCCTCTTGATCAAAACTTATATCAAACCGTTAAAGGTATGAGTGCTGCTAGTAAAGTTGTGAAAGAAGGCGGCAATATCATTATGGTATCTGAGTGCGCGGATGGTTTCCCTGATCATGGTAAATTCGCCGAGATATTCAAAATGGCTGACACACCACAAGGCATTTTAGACTTGATTCATGATCCTAACTTTTCAGAAGTAGATCAATGGCAAGTTCAAAAACAAGCAAGCATTCAAACATTCGCAAATGTATATGTGTATTCAGAGCTAACAGACCAACAACTTAAAGATTCTATGCTGAATCCAACATCAGACATCGAACAAACAATTGCTGATTTAGAAAAACAATATGGCAGAAAATTAAGTATTGGTGTTATGCCTCAAGGTCCATTAACTATTCCTTACGTAGAAGATGAAGCATAATGAAAGGATTGATAAATATGACTGAATTACAAAATAAAGAACTCAAATTAAATCAATTATTAGAAGATATGGGTAGTGTAGTAATCGCTTTTTCAGGTGGTGTAGATAGTAGTTTAGTACTTAAAAAAGCTATTGACGTTTTAGGTATAGATCATGTTAAACCTGTTGTTGTTAAGTCTGAACTTTTCAGAAACGAAGAATTTGATCAAGCTATTTCTTTAGGTCATGAATTAGGTATTGAAGTAATGGAAACTGAAATGGCGGAATTAGAAGATGCCAATATCGTTAAAAACACACCTGAAAGTTGGTATTATAGCAAACGTTTAATGTATAGCAAATTAACTCAAATCAAAGAAGATTTAGGTTTCAATTATGTCTTAGACGGAATGATTATGGATGATTTAGAAGATTTCCGCCCAGGTTTAAAAGCAAGAGATGAATATGATGTACGTAGTGTGCTACAAGAAGCACAACTATATAAATCAGAAATTAGAGAATTGAGTAAACAACACGATTTACCAGTGTGGAATAAACCTGCTTTATGTAGCCTGGCTTCACGTATTCCTTACGGTGAAGAATTAAGTTTCACAAAAGTGAATAAAGTAAATGAAGCTGAAAAACATATTTTAAGTTTAGGCGTTAATAATGTGCGTGTACGTTACCATCAAAATATTGCACGTATTGAAGTATCAGAAGATGACTTAACAACTGTAATTAAAAATAAAGATAATATTACATTACGCTTAAAAGAACTTGGTTTCGACTATGTAACTGTAGATTTAGAAGGATACAGAACTGGTAGTATGAACGAAGTCATTGATACAAAAGCGACAAAATTAGTATAAGGACGTATACTCATGAGTAAAGATTCTAACTTTATTGAAGACTTGCTCGAAGGTGTAAAATCAAATCAAATATCAATTGATGAAGCTAAAGCCCAACTCAGTCATTATGACGAATTGGGCTTTGCTAAAATTGATTTACATAGAGCAAAGCGCCAAGGATTTCCTGAAGTAATATTTGGACAAGGTAAAACAAAAGAACAAATCAATCAAATTATTACAAGTTTGTCTAATCATCACAATAGGATTTTGGTCACACGTATTAATCCAGAAAAAGCATCTTATGTATTACAACATCATCCAAACCTAGACTACTATACCGAAGCAAATATAGTCTGTACTTCTCTTGAATCAATTGAAAAATCACATCACTATATTTCAATACTTTGTGCCGGCACATCTGACTTACCTATCGCTGAAGAAGCTGCAATCACAGCTGAAGTAATGGGTATTCAAGTTAAACGTCATTATGATGTAGGTGTTTCTGGTATCCATCGTCTATTTGAACAAATCCAGGATATTCGCAATGGTAAAGTATCGATTGTAATTGCTGGTATGGAAGGCGCACTTGCTAGTGTGGTCGGTGGTTTAGTTGATCACCCTGTTTATGCTGTACCTACTAGTGTTGGATACGGTGCCAATCTTAATGGTATAACAACGCTACTATCAATGATTAATTCATGTGCACCAGGAACAAGTGTACTTAATATAGATAATGGTTTTGGCGCAGGTTATAACGCTGCAATGATTATTAAGATGCTAGAAAATCAATAGAACGGAGCTACAATTATGAGTAATGCTTTATATTTAGATTGTCATGCCGGCATTGCTGGTGACATGCTACTTTCTGCACTGGTTGACTTAGGTGCCGATCCTAAAATAATCGAGAGTGAATTAAAACAACTACCTATTGATGACTTTGCCCTTCACTTTCAAAAGAAAGTTAAACAGGGTATTAACGCTATGACATTGAACATTGATTTTCATGAACATCACCATCATCGTAAAGCTTCTGATATCTTTAAGTTAATAGATGATAGTCAATTATCCGAACGTGTTAAACAACGTAGTAAAGCTATTTTTAATACTATCGCTCATGCAGAAGCTAAAATCCATGGTATGACAATAGAAGATGTTCATTTTCACGAGGTCGGTGCAATGGATTCAATTATAGATATTATAGGTGGTTGTATCGCACTTGAACAACTTGGTATCGATACACTTTACTGTTCACCAATCCCTACAGGTAATGGGAAAATTAATATTGCACATGGTATTTATCCAATACCAGCACCTGCTACTGCGGAAATTTTAAAAAATATTCCGTTAGCAGAATTTGATGTACAAAGCGAATTAACTACACCTACAGGAGCTGCATTTGCTAAAAGTTTAGTCACACAATTTGGTCCTTTTCCATCTGCAACTATGCAAGAAATTGGATATGGAGCTGGTAACAAAGACTTTGATTTCCCAAATGTTTTACGTGTCATCCAATTTCAAGATAATCAACAATCTTCTCACGACAAAGTACAGGTAATAGAGTGCCAAATTGATGATATGACTCCTGAAATGTTAGGTCACTTTATGGATACGTCTCTCAATCATGGTGCATTGGATGTTTACTATACACCCATTACAATGAAAAAGAACCGCCCTGCGATTCAATTGACAGTTCTATGTAAAGTTAACGATAAAGAAACCATGGAGAACTTAGTATTAACACATACATCATCCCTAGGCGTTCGAAGTTACACGGTGAATAGACATATTTTAACAAGAGACTTTCGTGATGTAGATACACCATATGGTCAAATTAAAGTCAAATTCGCATTAAAAAATGGGCAAATCTTAAAAATGAAACCCGAGTTTGAAGATATTAAATCAATCAGTGAACACAAAAACATACCATTACAACAAGTGTATAACACCGTAATGAGCACGATAGATAGTGAATATCACATTGGTGAACCTTTAAAATAATTACTGAGTATTCATAATCAGATTTAATTGAAACAAAAGATCTTAATACTATTTAAATTAAATAAGCCAGGGAGTGGGACAGAATTCTTTTAAAATTCGTCGTTCCACCCCCGCAAGGATGACTAGAACTGAGAAAAGCTTGATTTAAGCGCCTTCTCAGTTCAGTCAGCTACTGCGAATTTGCTAAATAGCATTATTATATTATTTATGTCCCAGACTGTGGCTGTTTTAAGCGTAGTGTCCTACTCCTAATACTGTTTATATTATTCAAAAGCTTTGAATAATTCCTCACTAGAATTATTCCACATCTCTTCATTATGAGATTTTAAAAAGTCTGCTAAAACTTTTTTATTTTCCTCACCAATGTGGTCAATGATAATTTTATGTTTCATAGATTTATCCATCATATTAACATGTTCAGGCATACTTTTATAACCACGTCGTATACTTTTGTTAACTAATAAATAACATGCAGTAACACCAGCATAATATGGACCACTCTCACTACGTTCAGTAGTCACCCAGCAAAGCCAATATTCTTTAGCTTCTTCGCCTTCAACTTCCGATTTGTCATTTATCCATTTAACACCTTTTTCAACTTGAGCACGTGCATGCATACCACCTATATCTATAAACGCCTCTTTATTCGCAACATCTATAAATACTGGTGCAATATTATCTAAACTAATTGATCCTATATTCGTCCCTTTATGCCCGTCAAGGGGGTCATTCTTGATAATATTAAATTTAAAACCTTTGTTCTCAGACACACATGACACCTCCGAAAAACTTGAATTCATAATCTCTATATTATGCGTTATATAATAAAGTTTCAATGACTTAATTCAATTCATTAAGCAGATTAATAATAGAACCTTTAGTTTGTGGATTCTCAATATTAAGAATCATTTCTTTAGGATAGTATAATTTATAATCTTCACGATTAATACCTGTAATACTTGAAATAACGAGTGATTGACTACTAATTTCTCTAATACTACCATTACGTCTTAATAAATGTATTGGTTGTCTATTAGAACCAGGTCGATCATAATCATATGGTAAATCAGAGAAAGCCTCACTAACAAAATAATAGTTCGGATCAATATTACCTTCTATGAACAACTCTTGTAGCTCAGTAATAGTAATAATTGAACCATCAAATGGAATATATTTAAATAAGTCTCTATTTATAAAACGACGTGCTAAATCACTGAGAATTGCATCATCTTCTTGTATCCATTTCTTCAAATAATAAAGTACTACGACTTCATCTAAATCAACGTATTGCTCAATTGTAACCTTCTCTTCAAAAAAAGGAACAAAATCTTCTGGGTACATCTTAAAATGGTACCCCTCATTATACAATTGTTTAACACGTTTCAAACAATTATTTAACAATACTTCTCCGCCTCTACTTACCGGATGAAAGTATATCTGCCAATACATTTGATAGCGACTCATTATAAAGTTCTCAACGGCATGCATTCCACTCTCTTTAATAAGAACTTCATCTTTAGATGGTCTCATTAAACGTAAAATACGTTCCATATCAAATGTGCCATAAGAGACGCCCGTAAAATAAGCATCTCTTTGTAAATAGTCCATTCGATCAGCATCAATTTGCGATGAAATCATAGAAATTACAAGTTTATTTTGATGCGTTTTGTTAATTACTTCTGCAACTTCTTTAGGAAAAGTACTCGATACGCGACTTAAAACTTCATTAACTTCAGTAGGTCCAGTAATAATTGCTTGCGTAAAGGCTTCATGGTCTGTATTGAATATCTTTTCAAAACTATGTGAAAATGGACCATGACCTAAATCATGTAATAATGCTGCACATAATGCCAATGGTCTATCTTCATTGTTCCAAGCGTCTCGTCCCACAAATGATTCGTCAATCATGCGTCGCACGATTTCATATACACCTAAAGAATGGCCAAAACGACTATGCTCTGCAGTATGAAAAGAAAGATATAATGTGCCTAGTTGCTTAATACGACGTAAACGTTGAAACTCTTTTGTCTTAATAAGATCCCAAATAAGTTGATCTTTGACGTGAATATATTTATGAATAGGGTCTTTGAATACCTTCTCTTCAGCTAATTTCTGTTCAACATAGGGTGTTTGCGTCAAATAAATCCTTCCTCTCATTACAGTATAGTCATAGCGTTTATAGACTTCTCTTCATTAAAGCTAAATCCATTTGTTCTCCATACATTTCTGGTTGATAAGAACGTACGATTTCAAAATCATTATTTTGATAGTATTGAATTGCATCTTTATTTTTATTATCAACTTCTAAAAATACTGCATCATATTTACCGTCAAATTGTTCTAATCCTTTCTTAAGTAGACTAGAACCATAACCTTTATGTTGAGATTCTGGATGTACATAATGCGCAGACAAATACAATTCTTTACCATAAATGAAATTAGCAAAGCCAATAATTTCATCATTATCTTCGGCTACTAAAAATAGTTGTTCTTCTAAACGTTTCTTTAAATGTTGCTCATTATAAGAAGCAGCTAATAACTCATTTATTGTTGATGCTGCATAAATATTTAAATATGTGTTATACCATGCCTTAGTAGCAACATCTCTAATTGCTACAACGTCATTTGGTGTAGCTTCTCTGACTTTAAACATACTTGATTCTCCTGACTTTACTATGGAATTAATAATGAAATTATATCACAGTACTTATACAATCGCTTAATATAGAATATTTATCAGCGTAGTTTAATATACTTTTAAATTAGGCTTACGCTAGTGTTCCATTCCATTCTTTAGCTCTTTCTAGTGCAAACGTATCTTTCGAAATATCACCTGGACGTTCAGCGGTACCAATTATATATCCATTAAGTTCAGCACCAATAAAATCTAATGTATATTTCATTTGAGTAATACATGGCTTAGCTTTCACTTTAGGGCAGTCTCCACCAACTAAAATAAGTCGAAAATCTTTCTTTGCCATTTTTTCTTTAAAGTCCTTGTAGTTATCGTCTATCAAAGTTTCAGACCAATGATCGATAAATGCCTTTAAAGATGCAGAAACACTATACCAATACACCGGTGATGCAAATATGACCGTATCACTTTCTAAAACTTGATCAATGACCTGTTTATAATCATCGTTATAGCTTGTAATATCTCTATTCTCGTGACGAAAGTCTCTTACAGGATTGAATTGATAATCGGTTAAGTCAATCCATTTATAATCTAATCCCTCAACTGCTGACTTAGTAAGTTGTGCTGTATTCCCCTCTGGACGACTTCCTCCAAATAAAACTGTAATCATTTTTATCACTCTCTCTTTATTTACATTAAAAAACTATTCCCTTATTCATTGTTAACAACATAAACACTTCATACTTACTTAATATTTTACATATTTGCCTAGTACCCTTATTTCACGTAATATATGTGTATTTTTAAAAATAAAAAAGAATCATTACTATTTATTTCAGTTATAAAAAACTCTTACACACATATAAACGGTGTAAGAGTATCAATTACTTTATTTAATTTTACCTTAATTTATTTTATTCAATCGGAAATAATTCATCAATTTTGTTCAGTTCATCATCTGTTAATTGAATATTTGCCGCTTCAATATTTTGCACAACTTGTTCAGCACGTTTCGCACCAGGAATCACCACATCTAACGCTGGACGTGTTAAGTAGAATGCTAGAACCACATTAGCAATAGATGTGTTATGAGCTTCCGCAATGCCTTGTAATTGTTTCACTCGTCGAACATTATCATTAAATACTTTCGGTTGGAAATCACGGCGAGGTGCACGATGATCATCAAACGTTTGATTTTCCTCATACTTACCAGCTAAGATGCCTGATGCTAATGGGAAGTATGGTATAAATGTAATATTATTTTCAGCTGCATATTTCATGACTTCTTCATTTTCACGATGTAATAAGTTGTATTCTAATTGCACTACATCGACATAACCATCTTTATTCGCTTCCTTAAGTTGTTCTAATGAGAAGTTAGACACGCCTATCGCTTTAATCTTGCCTTCATCTTTAAGTTCTTTTAATGCAGCAACTGCTTTATCTTTCGGTGTATTTTCATCTGGAAAATGAATGTAGTATAAATCAATATAATCTACTTGAAGGCGTTTCAAGCTATTCTCAACTTGCTGTTTTAAATAATCTGGATCATTATTTTGTACGACTTCATCATTTTCTTTAATAACATGTGAACCTTTCGTTGCAATTTGAACTTGTTCACGAGGATACTCTTGAACTACTTGGCCAACTAATTCTTCAGAACGTTCAGGTCCATAAATATAAGCTGTATCTAGTAACGTAATACCGTTTTCAATTGCTTTACGTACAACATCTTTACCCTGTTCTTCATCTAAATTTGGGTATAAATTGTGACCACCTACTGCGTTTGTACCTAATGCAATTGGAAATACGTGAACATCTGATTTACCTAATTGTACTAAATCTGCCATCTATAATCGCTCCTTTATTCTATATAACTACTTATAGTTTACCCATTTCTTATTATGACATTCATATTGACTTTTGATGAGCAATGTATTTTAATGTAACTAATCAAGTTACATTAAAGGCGGTATACTATGAATTTAGAATTCAACATTGCAGTACACGTGCTAAGCTTTCTTACTAAGCATTCCGAAGAACAATTCAATAGCCAGGATTTAGCAGAACTTACCTGTCTTAATCCTGTGCAACTAAGGCGCGTTACCACTACACTTAATAATCAACAATATATAGATTCAATTCGTGGAAAAGGTGGTGGCTATCGAGCTAATGCGCACACTCCAACCATCACCTTAGATACACTGTATCAACTTTTCGTGTTAGATAAATTACCAACACAACGTATTTTTACTGGTAGCGAAGAAAGCCATTGTACAATCTCTAGAAATATCGCAACCACTATGAATAAATACAAAGAGCAAGAAACTGCACTAGCGCTCAACTTTTATCGTAACTTGACAATTAACGACGTAATTAAAGATACACTTCAGGAGGACACATCAAATGACACATTTTAATTTATTAGTTATTGGTTTCGGTAAAGCAGGAAAAACACTTGCCAAGTACGCGGCATCACAAGGTCAACACGTCGCTTTAATAGAACAATCATCAGATAACTATGGCGGCACGTGCATTAATGTATAGTGTGTGTACTTC